>CANROD010000013.1 GCA_947632105.1 uncultured Oligella sp.
CTAATCAATTAATTCGTTGTCATCAACACGTCACATAAGCAGTTAATACTATTAACATCACGTTAAAAACTAACTAGTGCCTTGCGAGTAGCAAAGATTTAAATTATGAAGCATTTAAACCTGCTTGTCAACACTTTTTGTTAAAAACTTTGAAATAAATTTGAAATAAATTTGAAAGTAACTAACTTGTGTTGTTTGCCCTAGCGAAAGGACAAAATCACTCTTACCAATACTGCGAAAGCTCATAATCACCATCTATAGAATAGTAGTCTGCTAAGTTTTTCAATACTCCTAAAAAAACCAAACTAAAGAACTAAACTTTAAATGATAAAAATGGTGCCGGCTACAAGAGTCGAACTCGTGACCTTCTGATTACAAATCAGCTGCTCTACCAACTGAGCTAAGCCGGCTAAAGAATAGAATTATAAACACTTTATAGAATATTGCAAGCCCTATTTTCAATTCCCTACAAAAACATACGTTCTTGTACTTTTTTACAACAAATTGACGTTATTTAATTATTTGTAGCACGGTCGCTTTTTTCTTTTTAGGTTCATCAGGCTCTACCTCATCAATAGCGCCAGACTCATCAACTGAACTACTTAACTCATAATCCTCTTCAAAAGGAAAGCCCATACCTTCTTGGGTTTCTCGAGCAAAGAAACTCACCACTGTTGCTACAGGAAAAAGCACTTCTTGAGCCTGACCGCCGAAACGAGCACTGAATGTTACCCAGTCATTACTAACTACAAAATCCTTAGTCGCCATAGGGCCCACATTAAAAGTAATATACCCGTCTTTTACAAAAGCCTTGGGGACTTGGCAATTCTTATCAACTCTGACAACGATATGAGGAGTTAAACTCTCGTCATAACACCATTCATATAACGCGCGAATTAAATATGGTTTACTAGATGTTGGAAACATAGAATGCCTCGATTAATTTATATGTCCATCTATGGTACTAAGAAGTACCAAATAAAAAATACCCGAACATCAGTATAAACAATTGTCCGGGTATTAACTATACAAGTAATTAACGACGCATCACTTTTTCACTTGGTGTTAGCGCCTCAATAAATGAAGGTCTAGAAAAAAGCCTCTCCGCATATTTTTGAATTGGCGCAGCACTTCGCGGTAATTCAATACCATAATGCTCCAAACGCCACAACAATGGGGCAATAGCCACGTCTGGCATAGAAAACTCTTCACCTAATAAATAATTATTTTTATTCATAACTGGCGCTAAAAGCGTCAACTGATCACGAATACGATGACGAGCTACTTCCATCTCTTCGGCATCAGGACTCAACTGACGGTCCTCAAGTACCAAAACATGAGAAAAGAGCTCTCGCTCAAAGTTATGCAAGAACAAACGAGTGCGAGCACGCATAATTGGCTCAGCCGGCATTAACTGCGGATGAGGGAATCGCTCATCGATATATTCATTGATGATATTAGACTCATAAAGAATCAAATCACGCTCTTCTAAAATAGGCACCTTACCATAAGGGTTCATTACTGAGATATCTTCCGGCATATTGAACAAGTCAATATCACGGATCTCAAAATCCATACCCTTCTCATAAAGAACAAAGCGGCAACGCTGTGAAAATGGGCAAGTTGTGCCTGAATGAAGAATCATCATATAAATTGGTCTCCGTTAAACAAATTAAGGTCAGCGCCCTAAAACACTGACCTCGTATACCCTGCAAGCGCTTGACACTTGCAGGAGGTGCTGTCCATACTGAATTATTTTACATGCTTCCAGAATTGTCTGCTTAAGAACCAAGCAACAACAAAGAACAATGCTAAGAAGATCATCACCCAAGTACCAAGTACTTTCCGGAAATGTTGATCTGGCTCAGCCATCCAGCCTAAAAAGGCACTCAGGTCAGCCATGTTCTTATCAAAAGCTTCTTGTTTAGACTCATCTAGATAAACAATCTCAGCAGAATAGTCCTCGCCACCTTGATAGCCAGTTAATTCTTTTTCACTTTCTAAGGTAGCAAAACCATCTTGGTCAAAACGGATAACTGTTTCTACCCATTTGATATTTTCACCATCTTCTACTGGCTTAATCTCAGTAATAACCGCCTCTACCGGACCTTGCATCTTCCAAAATGGATTAGGCATGGCCGCATTTGGAAACACTAGATTATTCCAACCAGAAAGACTACTCTGATCACGATAAAAAGTACGTAAATAAGTATATACGTAATCTTCACCTGGCTGACCCAAGTTAGCAGAACGCGAACGTGCGATAACAGAAAGGTCTGGAGGCGTAACACCCATCCAAGCCTTAGCATCCTCGGCTGTTAAGGCAACATGCATCATATCGCCAACACGCTCACCAGTAAACAGCAAATTCTCTTCAATCTGCCCCTCGGTTAAACCGAGATCCATCAACTTGTTATAGCGCATATAATCAGCACTATGACAGTTCAAACAGTAGTTAACAAATAATTTAGCACCATTTTGCAATGCAGCTTTATCAGTTACTTTAACGGGCACCTCATCCCATGCATACCCTGATGGGGCCGCTGTTGATGACGTAACCGCTGCAATTGTCAACGCCAAAACACTTAATATCTTTTTAAACATGATTCACCCTTGCTCTTAGTGTGGCTTGAAATTAACACGTTCCGGCACTTCTTTGCAGGTACCTAAACGACTCCAAATAGGCATAAAGAAGAAGAACGCCAAATAAATCACTGTGCTTATCTGAGAAATAAGATTCAGCAAGTCATTAGGTGCTTGAGTACCAATATAACCTAAGATCACAAAGTTAATCATGAACACTGCGTAAACCAATTTGTGCCAAGTTGGGCGATAGCGAATTGATCTAACAGGTGACTTGTCTAACCAAGGCAAGAAACCAAGGATAACAACCGTACCACCCATTACAACAACACCCCAGAACTTAGCATCAAATACACGTAATGCAATAGCGACAGCAATTAATAATACTGGCCAAATAATCTTCCAGATACCGCGAGTGTTTTTGCTAAAAAATAAACCAATCGCAAAGATCACAGCGAAAGCAACCAATGCCCAAGTGAACTCAGCAGTCGTCGCACGTAACATTGAATAGAAAGGGGTAAAGTACCAAACTGGAGCAATATGCTCCGGCGTTACATAAGGGTCAGCTGGAATAAAGTTATTAGCCTCTAGGAAATAACCACCCATGGTAGGCGCAAAGAACATAATTGCAGCAAATACCAATAAGAAACCAGCCACACCGACGATATCGTGCACCGTATAGTATGGATGGAATGGGATACCATCAAGAGGACGACCTTTAGCATCAACCTTGTCCTTGATATCGATACCGTCAGGGTTATTAGATCCAACCTCATGTAGAGCAATAATATGTGCCACAATCAGACCGATTAGGACTAGTGGAATTGCAATCACATGAAATGCAAAGAAACGGTTAAGAGTCGCATCAGAGACAACGAAGTCACCACGAATCCAAGTAGACAAACCCTCACCTACAAAAGGAACCGCTGCAAATAAGTTAACAATAACTTGTGAGCCCCAGTATGACATTTGTCCCCATGGCAACAAGTAACCAAAAAATGCCTCAGCCATTAGACAGAGGAAAATAGCCACACCAAAAACCCACACTAACTCGCGCGGCTTACGATATGAACCATATAACATACCGCGTAGCATATGCAAATACACTACGACGAAGAACATTGACGCACCTGTTGAGTGCATATAACGAATTAACCAACCAAAAGGCACCTCACGCATGATGTACTCTACGGAGGCAAATGCTAATTCCCCATCTGGTTTATAGTGCATAACCATAAAGATACCGGTCAAAATCTGAATGACCAATACCAACATGGCTAATGAACCAAAGAAGTACCAGAAGTTAAAATTCTTAGGGGCATAGTACTCTGTCATATGCTCTTTGACCATTTTAGTCAAAGGAAAACGTCTATCAACCCAACCAAGAAGACCCGTTGTTTCAACAACTTTCTCGCCGGCCATGTAAGGCTCCTTTTAATATAACTAGCTAAAAATTAAAAATCCCTGCAAGTTCCTGGGCGATTAAGCCGGACTATCCATACCAATCAAGATGTTTGAATCATCAATGAAATAATATGGTGGAACAGGTAAGTTATCAGGGGCTGGCATGTTTTTAAACACACGACCAGCAAAGTCAAACACAGAACCGTGACACGGGCACAAGTATCCACCCAACCAATTAGAACCCATACCTTGAGAAGTGCCAGCTGCAAAACGTGAAGATGGAGAACAGCCTAAGTGCGTACAAATACCCACCATAACCATCCATTCCGGATTGATTGAGCGATGCTCATTTTGAGCAAACTCAGGCGTAAACCCAGGTCGCTCAGACATCGGATCAGCTAAATCATTATTTAACTTTGGAAGTGTTGCAAGCATCTCCGGCGTACGGCGTAAAATCCATACCGGTTTACCCTGCCACTCGGCGGTGATCATCTGACCTGGGGCTACTGCTGAAATATCAACCTGCACAGGCGCCCCAGCAGCCTTTGCACGCTCAGATGGTGACATTGAAGCCACAAACGGTATAACCGTAGCAACCCCTGCAACGCCACCTACCGCACAGACGGTACCCAACCAAAAACGACGATTCGGATCATCAGGCAACACATCTGGTGACGCCTGCTCGAACTCTACCACCTCTTTTGAAAAAGGAGATTCTTGACTCATATCATTCCCTATTACTGCCAAGGTCTAAAAAAATAACGAATAGCGTCCTAAACTGTCGCTATTATCGTACAAACTCAATCTTGAGACGTAAAAATATTACTATATGCAATACTAATTAACCCCTTATTATATACTTTATAGCTCTATAACAATCAACAAAAGGAAATTTTATGAGCAAGGCTTCAAATTTTGCACAAGAATTCAAGGAATTCGCAGTAAGAGGAAACATGATCGACCTCGCTGTAGGGGTAATTATTGGTGCTGCATTTGGCAAAATTATTGATTCGTTGGTTAAAGACGTCATCATGCCCGTAATTAGCTTTATCATTGGTGGCTCCGCTGACTTTTCCAATATGTACTTCGTGCTATCGCGACCTGAGGGTTACAACGGCGCTGAAACATATCAAGCCCTCGCTGAAGCTGGAGCCAATGTTTTTGCCTACGGTAGCTTTATTACCATACTAATAAATTTTATCCTACTAGCCTTTGTCGTTTTTCTCTTAGTCAAAGTTGTCACAAAAGCACGCACCAGCTTTGAAGCAGAAAAACAGGTAGAGACCGAACCCCCTGCAGAGGACCCCGCTGATATCGCCTTGCTTCGTGAAATCCGTGATCTACTACAAAATCGAGAAAATAAGGCAAACACGCATACTACATCTGAGTAATATTAATTACTGATGATATTACACAACAAAGCCCATTCCTAAATCAAGAGTGGGTTATGTTTATTTTGCGCAATAGCAAATCAAATCGGATTTTCTACATCCAAATATTCTAACTCTAGCAATGGATACTGCTTTTGCATCGCCTGCATAAGTCCCTGCACTCCATAACGCTCGGTTGCGTGATGCCCTGCAGCATAATAGGCTACGCCATACTCTTGAGCGAGATGAAACACTGGCTCCGAAGCCTCACCTGTAAGGTAGGCATCAGCTCCAGCCAAGATAGCCTCCTCAAACATACCCTGAGCTCCCCCAGTACACCAAGCTAGCGTATTAATTTTTTGCTCTGGCTCACCAATAAACAAAGGTTTGCGACCTAAGCTTTTATCAATGATTTCCGCTAGCTGCCCCGCATTTACCGTACCGCTCGGGGTCTTGCCGATCCAGATTAAGCCATCAGCACCTAATGTCTGTGGTTTATTATCCACACAATTCACACGTAAGCCCAAGACTTGCGCTAACATGGCATTATTGCCCCACTGAGAATGAGCATCAAGGGGTAAATGATATGCTATAAGATTAATATCATGCTTGATCAGCTTAGCTAAACGCTCATATTTTGCATTGATGATTTTAGGATTTTCATTTTTCCAAAACCACCCATGGTGCACAATAATAGCGTCAGCCTGCTTTTCAATTGCCTGCTCAATGAAGGCCAAACTTGCTGTTACTCCAAAGACCACTTTTTTTAACTCAGGCTTTCCCTGCACCTGCAGTCCATTTGGTGCATAGTCCTGAAAAAGCTCTGGCTGAAGCTGTTGTTCTAGCCAAGCAATAAGCTCTTTGACTGTAATTTTATCCACGATTAATTCCTCATAATATATGTACCGCTATTGGTTGATTTTCTCTCAAGCTGTCACTATTGTTTTGGCACTAATTTTTACAATTAGTACTGTTAGACCTGGTTGGCTTGGCCAACACATTGAAATTCAGTCTCAGCCAACAGCTACTGTTAAAATTCAAGCTGAAGCGATCTCTAGCCAAAGCAACTCAGGCAAACCTCAAAGCCCAATTACAACTACAGCAACGGTATTTACATCCTATGCAGATGCGGTTAAACAAGCCGCCCCATCAGTAGTTAATATTTATACCACTAAACGCATTAATTCGCCATTGCGTGAACTCAATGATATCCCATCGTTACGCCCGTTTATTCAAGAACAAAATGAACACCAACGCTTAAGCGACCCAACTAGCTTGGGGTCTGGTGTTATCGCTTCTGAACAAGGTTATATCTTAACTAACTACCATGTAGTTGAAGCGGCTGATGCGATCGAAGTTTTACTCCATAATGGCCAACGCGCACCAGCCAAATTTATTGGTGCCGATCCTGACACTGATCTAGCCGTCTTACAAATCACCGCACCTAACCTACAACCTATAAAAACAGACCTCAATCAAACACTTAATGTTGGCGATGTGGTGCTAGCTATCGGCAACCCTTTCGGTGTGGGACAAACGACAACAATGGGAATTATCTCAGCGCTTAACCGTTCAGGTTTAGGTATCAACACCTATGAGAATTTTATTCAAACAGATGCTGCGATTAATCCAGGCAACTCCGGCGGTGCACTTATAAACGTCAACGGCAGCCTAATAGGCATCAATACAGCTATTTACTCTGAGTCTAGCTCTGGCGGTTCTTTAGGTATCGGCTTTGCCACCCCTGCTAGCACTGCCCTGAAAATTATGGAAGAAATCATAGAAACTGGTGAAGTGTCTCGAGGCTGGCTAGGCGTTGAGCCACAAGATGTGAGTCCAGATCTAGCTAAAGCCTTTAACCTGCCACAAGTCCGTGGCATCATTATCGCCTCTATAGGGCAAGACAGCCCTGCCTCTACCGCTGGGCTTGCCGTAGGTGATATTATTGTTCAAATAAATGATTTACCGGCCATCAACACGCGCCAAATGCTCAACGAAGTGGCTGGCATGAAACCAGGTACAGTCGTAAAACTAGAGGTTTTAAGAAGCGGTCGCCCCCTAGAGTTTAATGTAACCCTAGCACAACGACCGAAGACATTTGAATAGCTGAATTAAAGAGTAGTAAAGTCAAAGCTACTTACTACGCCTGTTCTTCCTTCATATTTGACTGCCTTACTTTGACAAAGCGGCATAAGAAAATACCTAACTCATACAGTAAACAAATAGGAATCGCCATTAAGAGCTGACTAATGACATCCGGCGGAGTAATCACAGCAGCAACAACAAAGGCACCAACAATCACATAACCACGAATAGCCTTTAGCTTTTCAACTGTAATGATACCGAAGGTAACTAGAATAATAACCGCAACCGGCACTTGAAAGGCCACGCCAAAAGCCAAAAACATAGTCATGACAAAGCTTAAATAAGCAGCTATATCCGGCGCTACAGTAATAGACTCAGGCGCAACCATCGCAATAAACTGGAACACCGTATTAAATACGACGTAATAACAAAACAGCATCCCAATAAAAAACAATAAGGTGCTTCCAAGAACTAACGGCAACACAAGGCGCTTTTCATGCTTATAAAGGCCTGGAGCAACAAAAGCCCATGCTTGATATAGCACCACCGGTAAGGCAATCAAAAAGGCCAATAATAAAGTAACCTTTAACGGCACCAAAAATGGTGTAATCACACCTGTCGCAATCATCGTGTGATTTTCCGGCAGAGTACTAATCATTGGCTGCGCTAAAAAATCATAGACTGCGCCCGTGCCCGGAAATATCGTCAATACGATAAAAATACCCAAAACTGCAATCAGCATGCGAACAACTCGTGTACGCAACTCGATTAAATGCGAGAAAAAGCTTTGGCTTACATCATCTGCGCTGGAATTAGCTTCTTTAGACATTTAAGCCACCATCATCACTTTTTGAACTGTTTTTATCTTTATTATGATCTGCAGAAACAGTAGATTCTTGCGGCATCTGCTCCCACATTGCCAACTCCTCTAAACTTCTGTCAACACTAACTGGACTGTCATTTTCCTCGACAAATGTAGCCCAAGCCTCATCACGAGCCTCACGCTCATCAGGGCTTAACTCTGGCGATTCCAAGGGTTCAAAAATCGGCCCATCGTAAATCCCTGTGACTGACTGTGTAGACTCCACTACCACCTCATCACTTTCTGATGTAGACCATCTTTGCTGAACCACATCAGCTGCACTCGCCACTGCCTCATCCTTTACATCAGGATAAATCGGTGATTCTGCCACAGTTGGTCGAACCGGAGCCTTTGGCGCTACAGGCTCAAAAGAAGCTGATGGACTAGTTGAAAAGCTCTGCGATGGCTCTTTATTTTCAGTAACAGCGGTGACAACCGCGTCAGCCTCGGAAACTGCTCCTGCAACCGTAGCCACTGCTGCCTTAGTTGCAGAATCAGTTGACTTTACTGCCGCAGATTCAGAGGCTTTGCCTAAAGGCTTTGAAATAGACTTATCAATCTTTAATTCACTTAAATCTGGTAGCGGATTAAGTTCGCTCTTAAGCTGCTTTTCTATACCGGAAACCTCAGACTTAACTGCATCTAAAGGATTACTTATTTTCTTTAAAGGATCGGCTATTGAAGAGATCTCTCCTTCTACTGATGACTTAACCTGAGTCACATTTGAGGCAACATCATCCTTAAACTTCTTAAGGTCCTCAACATGCATTTCACGCTCTATATCACTCTTGATATCATTAACATAGCGTTGCGCACGCCCCACCAACAAACCTAGCGCCCTTGCCGTTTTAGGCAGGCGCTCAGGACCAATAACTATTAAAGCGACTAACGCAATAACAAATATTTCGGAAAGACTTAGACCAAACATATTACCCTAATACTACCTATCACTCGAAGCGCTTAAGCAGTTGGATTATTCTTATCCTTAACCTCTTTAAACTCGGCATCTTGAACATCACCAGCCTTCACAGCCTTAACTTCAGTATCTTCTGCACTTGTTTTCTGAGTAGTTGTCGCATCATCCTCAGCGTCACCTATCCCCTTTTTAAAACCTTTAACTGCTGAACCTAAGTCCTCCCCCACATTACGGAGCTTCTTGGTACCAAAGACTAAAGCAACAACAACTAAAACGATCAACCAATGCCAAATACTTAATGAACCCATCTAATTCTCCTAAAGAATTTTGTAATTACTAGCAAAAAATAATAATTTAATACTTACACTCATAGATGATATAAATCACCTATGCTTACTCACTGCGTGAGGATTTTTCTACTAAGCCAGATAAACCCTCACGTCGCGCTAACTCATGTAATACCTGCTCAGGCTTAATATCATAATAAGTTAAAGCCACTAAACTATGAAACCATAAATCTGCAGTCTCATAAATGATTTGCTCACGATCTGCATCTTTACAAGCCATTATTAGCTCAGCACTTTCCTCTGCAATTTTTTTTAAAAAAGCCTCTTCGCCTTTATGGTAAAGCTTAGCTACGTAAGAGCTGCTCGGGTCACCACCATTCGCGGGCAAACGACTCGCAAGCACCTGTTCTAAATGCTCTAGAATATGTATTTTATCAAGACCTTGTTGCTGTGACATTTAATACCTCGTGAACTACACTGATTTATATATTGTCGCCGGTTCGACTAATACAGGATCAATATCCTGCCAATCTTGCTTGCCCCGTTCATCTGTCACCAACAGTTTATAAAAACAACTTTCGCGACCTGTATGACAAGCAACCCCACCAACTTGCTCAACCTTAAGCAAAATCACATCAGCATCACAATCCAAATAAATATCATGCACTATCTGTGTGTGCCCTGAACTCTCACCCTTACGCCATAACTTCTTGCGCGAACGCGACCAGTAGACACCACGCTTAGTGTCTACTGTTTCGACTAAGGCCTCATGATTCATCCAAGCGACCATTAGCACTCGTTCAGTTTGCCAATCCTGTGCAACAACAGGAATTAAGCCTTGATCGTTAAAGTTGACCTGCGTAATCCACTGCATTTAGCTCATCCTGACAGAGATACCTTGATCGTTCATAAACTTTTTACACTCTTCAATGCTATAGTCGCCAAAGTGAAAAATACTCGCCGCTAAAACAGCACTAGCACCACCAACAGTAATACCATCAGCCATATGCTGCAGATTACCAACACCACCAGAAGCGATAACTGGGATACTGACAGCATCACTAATAGCACGCGTTAACTCCAAGTCAAAACCATCCTTGGTGCCATCTCTATCCATGCTAGTCACTAAAATCTCGCCAACACCATAATCAGCCATTTTACGGGACCATTCAATCGGGTCTAAACCAGTACCTGTGCGCCCACCATGGGAGTAAACCTCCCATCGTAAAGACTCACCCTCTGCACTAACCCGACGTGCGTCTATTGCCACCATAATACGCTCTGAACCAAAACGATCAGCAGCCTCACGAATTAACTCAGGATTAGCAATCGCCGCGCTACCGATTGACACCTTAGACGCACCAACATCCAAAAGACGTTGAACATCGTCCAAACTACGAACACCGCCACCAACGATTAAGGGAATAGAAATCACTGCCGCTGTCTGCTCAATAATTGGTAAAATCAAATCGCGGTCTTCGCTAGTTGCAGTGATATCTAAAAATGTCAGTTCATCAGCACCCTGCTCACTATAACGCTTAGCGATTTCAACTGGATCACCTGCATCGCGCAGATCAACGAAATTTACGCCCTTGACAACACGACCACCGTTAACATCCAAGCATGGGATGATTCGCTTATAAGAACTGGATTGTTGGCTACTGTGGTCGTGCGGCATTATAGCTGCTCCTCTATGTCATCAAAATAATCGTCAACATAATCTAAGGCCTCTTCAAAATTTAGAGTACCCTCGTAAATGCTACGCCCTAAAATCGTACCCTCGACACCCTCGTCGACTACTTTACAAAGTGCCTCGATGTCTCGTAAATCAGTGACACCACCGGATGCGATGACTGGTATGCGGATAGCTTGTGCTAGACGGACTGTCGCCTCAATATTGACACCACTCAACATGCCGTCTCGACCAATATCTGTATAGATAATTGATTCTACACCCAAGTCCTCACAGCGCTTAGCCATCTCGATAACGTCAATTTTAGTTACCTTGGCCCAACCGTCTGTAGCTACCTTGCCATCCTTGGCATCTAGACCTACGATAATATGACCATTAAATGCACTGCAAGCATCCTGTAGGAAACCTGGGTCTTTGACCGCAGCAGTACCAATAATAACGTAATCCATACCAAGGTCTAAGTAGCGCTCAATAGTCTCAAGATCACGAATACCACCACCGATTTGCACCGGTATCTCGTGATCAATGATTTTTAGAATAGACTCGATGGCCTCTTGGTTCTTAGGACGTCCTGCAAAAGCGCCATTTAAATCAACTAGATGCAAACGCTCTGCACCACGTTTTAGCCAACTTTCGGCCATAGTGCTTGGATTATCAGAGAAAACAGTAGTGTCATTAAGATCACCCTGTCTGAGACGGACACACTGACCGTCTTTTAAGTCGATGGCTGGGATCAGCAGCATGATATTACAGATAAATAATTTAAATTTAAATAAAATAGTAGCGAATACTCTATCCACTACCCCGTAAATAGTATTTATACCTTATTTTTAATCCTTTGGATTAATAATAACGGTCATGAATACAATTAATTTATACAAGCTCAACAATCATTGTCATTTTGTCGTTACGAGCCTACGAAAAGACCTGTTAAAGATAAACAAAGTGCTCACAAAATAAGTGCCTTGAGTTAACAGAATTGCTAAAACTTACAACTAGAGCACACCCTTAGTAGAAGGAATAACACCTACCATGCGCGGGTCCTCAGCTAAAGCCATACGCAATGCACGTCCAAAGGCCTTAAACACAGTCTCAGCTTGGTGATGTGAGTTAATACCCTTCAGATTATCAATATGTATGGTTACTGCAGCATGATTTACAAAGCCTTGAAAAAACTCCTGAAACAAATCCACATCAAAACGACCGATTAAAGCACGAGTAAAAGGAATGTTATAGTGCAAGCCTGGACGACCTGAAAAATCGATAACCACTCTGGATAGAGCCTCATCTAATGGTACGTACGAGTGACCGTAACGGACGATACCTTTTTTATCACCTACAGCCTTTGCAAAGGCCTGACCTAAGGTGATACCTACATCCTCAACCGAATGATGATCATCAATATGAGTATCACCATCACAGTACACCTCTAAATCGATTAAACCGTGACGAGCAATTTGATCTAACATATGGTCTAAAAAAGGCACACCCGTATTAATGTCTTGCTCACCAGTACCATCCAGATTGATCGCTACACGGATCTTGGTTTCCTGGGTATTACGACTAACCTCAGCAGTACGCATTGTAATTCCTCAAAATGATATTAATTCTTATAACGATATTCTGCACTTCTAGCATGAGCTTGTAGGCCCTCACCATAAGCTAAAGTGCTGGCAACTTCCCCTAAAGTGGCAGCACCAGTCTTTGAGACATTGATTAAGCTTGAACGCTTTTCAAAGTCATACACACCTAAAGGCGATGAAAAACGTGCAGTACGTGACGTAGGCAGCACGTGGTTAGTACCTGCACAGTAATCACCTAAAGCCTCGGAACTATAGGGGCCAATAAAGATAGCACCGGCATGGCGAATCTGCTCAACCAGTGGCTGTGCATCTTTGACTGAGATTTCTAAATGCTCTGCTGCAATGTGATTAGCAATTTCACAAGCTTCATCCAAGTCTTTGACTTGAATCAATGCACCGCGATTAGCTAAACTAGTAGAGATAATGTCCTTACGTGGCATCTCTGTTAACTGTCTTTTAACTGAGGCTTCAACCTCCGCTAAATACTCTGCATCAGGACAAAGCAAAATAGCTTGAGCTAATTCATCGTGCTCAGCCTGTGAAAACAAATCCATCGCAATCCAATCAGCAGGCGTTGAACCATCACAGATAATCAAAATCTCGCTTGGCCCTGCAATCATATCAATACCTACGACCCCAAACACTCGACGTTTAGCCTCAGCAACATAGGCATTACCTGGGCCAACAATCTTATCGACCTGAGCAATGCTCTCTGTGCCATAAGCTAAGGCAGCAACCGCTTGCGCACCACCAATAGTTAGAACACGATCTACTCCCGCAACCGCAGCGGCTGCAAGAACAATAGGGTTCTGCTCACCGCCTGGCGTAGGCGTTACCATTACGATCTCTTTGACTCCGGCAACCTTAGCAGGAATAGCATTCATCAATACTGATGAAGGATAGGCTGCCTTACCACCAGGCACATAAAGACCGACCCGATCCATCGGGGTAATTTTGACCCCTAGAACCGTACCATCCTCTTCCTCATAGGTCCAACCTTGGCTTTTTTGACGCTCATGATAGGCACGAATACGCGTTGCGGCCTTATTCAAAGCCTCACGCTGCGCTACTGGCAACGCAGCAAGCGCAGCATAACAGGCTTCTTTAGACACCTCTAGCTCTGCAATACTCTCTGCTTCAACCCCATCAAATTTGCGACTATACTCAACCACCGCTACATCACCACGCTGACGCACACTCGCTAGAATTTCACTCACGGCAGACTCAATTTGAGAGTCTTGAGTTTCATCGAAGGCCAATAACTCGGCTAATTGCTCAGCAAAGCCTTGTTGACTAGAATTTAAACGATTGATCACAGACATAAACTACTCCAAGGTGGCCTTTGCAAAGGCATCAAGAAACGGTTGCAAACGTTTACTACGAGTTTTTAAGGCGGCTTGATTGACGATTAAACGCGAAGAAACCGGCATCACATCTTCAACATCAACTAGACCATTCGCACGTAGAGTACCGCCCGTGGAAACCACATCAACAATTGCATCAGCCAAATCGGTCAACGGAGCCAACTCCATCGAACCATATAGTTTGATAATATCGACATGCACACCTTTTTTGGCAAAATGCTCACGGGCGATATTAACGTACTTAGTCGCTACCTTTAAACGACTACCTTGACGTACCGCCTTTTCGTAATCAAACCCCTGACGTACAGCAACAGCTAAACGACATTTGGCAATATTTAAGTCAATTGGTTGATACAAGCCACCTGCATGATCTTGACTATATTCATATAAAATATCTAAACCCGCTACGCCAAAGTCTGCAGCACCATACTGCACATAAGTCGGTACATCCGACGCACGCACAATCAATATTTGTAAATTTGGGTCACTTGTCGGTAAAATCAACTTACGCGACGTGCTAGGGTTCTCTGTCACTTCAATACCTACCGCAGCTAAAAGCGGTAAAGTATCATCAAAAATACGTCCTTTGGAGAGAGCAAGCGTAAGCTTATCCATGCTTAATTTATCCTTTCAATATCTGCGCCCACGGCACTGAGCTTTTCTTCCATATTGACATAACCACGATCAAGGTGATAAATCCTGTCAATAATTGTTTCGCCCTCGGCGACTAGGCCTGCAATCACTAAACTAGCTGAGGCACGAAGGTCTGTCGCCATCACGATTGCCCCCGAGAGCTTACTCACTCCATTAATTACAGCGGTAGGCCCATCAAGTAAAATATTTGCATTTAACCGCAACAGCTCCGAAACATGCATAAAGCGGTTTTCGAAAATATTTTCGACAATGACCCCAGTACCCTCAGCAACGACATTCATAGCCATCATCTGCGCCTGCATATCCGTTGGAAAACCGGGGTGCTCAGCCGTACGGAAACTGACAGCGTTAGGCCTTGTAACCATTTTAGCGCGAATCCAGTCATCACCAAGGTCAATGTGCAACCCAGCTTCTTCTAATTTACCTAAAGTAGCACCCATGGTCGCTGGAGCCACATTGCGTAACACTATCTCACCACCAGTTGCGGCGACCGCGCATAAAAAAGTACCTGCCTCAATCCGATCAGCCACAATCGAGTAATCAGTCCCGTGCAAACGATCTACACCCTCGATCTCAATCCTATCTGTCCCATGACCAGTAATTTTGGCACCCATAGAAATTAGAATATTGGCCAGATCAACAACCTCAGGTTCACGCGCTGCATTTTCTAATATCGTCTTACCATTAGCTAAAACAGCAGTCAGCAGGAACTGCTCCGTTCCACCTACAGTCACCATATCAGTGTGAATTGAAGCACCCTTCAAACCACCGTCATCGACTGTGCCAACCACATAACCATGCTCGACCTCTATCTGAGCACCGATTTCCTTTAAGCCCTTAAGGTGCTGATCAACAGGTCGTGAACCGATAGCACACCCACCTGGCAAACTAACCTTAGCTTGACCAATACGAGCTAATAATGGTCCTAAAACCAAAATAGACGCACGCATCGTGCTAACTAGCTCATAAGGAGCCTCATGAGAGGTTACCTCCTTGGTCTGTAAGCGCAGCACGTCTTCAGCCAACCATTCTGCCTCGACACCAAGCTGCTGGAGCACAGCAACCATCGTTTCTACGTCCTTTAAACGAGGAACATTACGCAACACAACTGGCTCATCAGTCAATAAAGTCGCGCATAAAATAGGGAGTGCAGCATTTTTAGCGCCAGAGACGACAATCTCACCGTGCAACGGTTTGCCGCCAACAATCTTCAGCTTAGCCATTTTGCGCAAACTCTTCTGGTGTTAAAGTCTTCATAGATAGCGCATGAATCTCAGCCTTCATCCGATCTCCCAGTGCTGCATACACCAACTGATGACGTTGAATTAAGCGTTTGCCTGCAAAACTTGGGCTAACAATAATCGCTTGAAAATGAGAACCATCACCTACCACATGCACGTGCTCACAGGTCATATTGCTCTCGATATACTCTTTGATCTGATCTGGTGTAGGTAACATAGTGATAAAGCCCTTTAAATATAAAAATTAACTTCTTAACTTATAACCGCTCACTATCAAACGTAAAGCGACTATTGAAATAAAAACAAAAACCCCACTCACCACGAGCAAACTCTGCCATGGTGAGGTGTCGGATACGCCAAAAAAGCCGTATCGCATCCCATCAATCATGTAAAAAACCGGATTCCATTGGGAAACTGCCTGCCAAAAAACTGGCAAAGAATGGGTCGAATAGAACACGCCCGACAAAAAGCTCAAAGGCATAATTAGAAAGTTTTGGAACACTGCCAATTGGTCAAATTTTTCAGCCCATAAGCCAGCAACCAACCCTAAAGTAGACATAATACCGCAAGCCAATACCCCAAACACTAAAACCCACAAGACATTATAGGGCAGTACTATCCTAAAAAGCATTGAAAACAGCCATAGACAAATACCTACCAGTAAACCTCGAGCTACTCCGCCAAGAACATAGGCCCCATAAAGCTCATAGGCAGACATCGGTGGCAACAAGATAAACACCAGGTTACCAGTAATTCTACTTTGAATTAGTGAAGATGACGCATTAGCAAAAGCATTTTGCTGCATACTCATCATAATTAGCCCTGGTATCAAAAAGGCGACATAATCAATCACAACACCAGAAGCAGGATAAGCTTGAACTCGTCCCTCCAGCACATGAGAAAACACTAACAAATATAACAAAGAAGTGACCACTGGTGCCAAAATTGTCTGTAGGGCGACACGCCAAAAACGGCGAAACTCCTTGCAAAGAAGTGTCGGAAACCCAGAGCCAAAGTCTTGATTACTGCGCAATCTCTGATAGGCATCACTGCCCATCATATCCGCATGACCCTGAGTAGACAATTGCTGAGTTTGGCTGTTTATTTCATTATTCATAGGACACCTCTTGCACTGGTACATACATCGCACGAGTAAAGGCGTCTTCTAAATTGGAGCCACCATATTGCGCTAAAATCGCCTCTGTTGTATCTAAGGCGATTAAGTTACCCCGCTTTAGGAAAGCCAAGCGATCACACATGGACTCAGCCTCTTCTAAATAATGTGTTGTTAATAAAATCGTATGACCCTTCTTATTTAATCTTGAAATAAATTCCCAAAGACCACGGCGTAAGTCCACATCAACACCAGCAGTCGGTTCATCCAAAATAATAACTGGTGGACAATGCACTAATGCCTGAGCCACTAATACACGACGCTTCATACCACCCGACAAAGCACGCATATTTTCTTCGGCCTTATCAGTTAAACCTAAGTTAAAAAGAATCTCATCAATCCAATCATCATTATTTCTGAGACCAAAATAACCCGACTGCAAACGTAATGTTTCGCGAACCGTAAAAAAGGGGTCATAAACTAACTCTTGTGGCACTACACCCAATGCTCGCCGCGCCTGTCTAAACTCACTTTGCACGTCATAGCCCATGACTCTCGCAACACCGGAAGTAGGTTTTACCAAACCTGCCACTGTTGAAATTAACGTCGTCTTACCAGCACCATTAGGACCAAGAAGACCGAAAAACTCGCCCTCTTTTACCTCAAAAGAAACATCATTAAGCGCCCGAAAGCCATCCATCTCAACATCGCTGCCCAAAACACGGCGCCACATTGATATTTCTTTTGCATATATTTTTGAAACACACTCAAATTGAATTGCACTTGACATGATTTTTTAGTTTCTTATAACGTAAGAAGTGAGGTTAAGCCAAAGTAGCCTAACCTCACTCGAATAATTCTACTATCTTACTAGGATAGACTTATACAGTCACCTACCGTTGCAGACTGTTAATCAAACCATCAATCCCGTTACGGTTAATTTCACCCGCAAACTGATTTCGGTAATTTTGAATTAGCCAAATACCCTCAACGTTCACATCATAAACCTTCCATGAATCGCCAGCTTTTTCCAAGCGGTAATCGACACCCACAGGTGCACCACTCACACCATCAATAGTTGTACGTACGACAACGTCATTGGCATTTGGATCACCACGAAACTGCAACATATTAATACTAGTGCCGTTTTTAACATCCTTAAGCGCACCACTATAGGTACGGACTAAAGTATTTTTGAAGCCATCAACCAACGCTGCTCGCTGTTCCGGAGTCGCTTGACGCCACGGCTGACCAACTGCTAAACGCGTCGTCTTTTCCATATTAACATGTGGCACCACATGCTGCTCAATCAAGCGATTAGCCGCCATCATGTCACCTGAACGTGCCGCTGAGTCATTTAATAAACTCTTTAATGCCTCATTAGCCACCGTCTCAACAAAGTCATTAGGTTGTACTGCTTGCGCTTGTACATTTGCAAAAACACCAACCGACAACAATGCGGCTAAAGCACTACGGCTTGCTATTTTACTGGTAATAGATTTCATAAATTCTCTCCGTAATCATTATAAGTTATCACATCAAATCAGACTATATACTCACAAATACATTGCGATAACTTGTTGATCCAATGTACTGCATTTAGTACTGTATATTTTTTAGTCTTTGTATAGACATGTAACGTCTGATATTAGCCTTCAGGATCATCATACTGAGGTAGATTGCCTGCAGCACCATCTCCAACACCCCCTTCAGGATCATCGTAGCTTGGTAGTCCGCTATAATCATAATCGTCGGTTGTAGGCACAAACTTATCAAAAGTAGGCTTCATAAACATATCCTCACCAGGACCATATCGGCGATCATCTTCCTTAGTCCACGCGGGAACCTTAGTACCATCTGTAATTTCAGGCCCTTTCTTTTGTGCTACTAAGGCACGACGATTTTGTAAATACGCATCACGCACAAAACTATACTTATCAAGTGCAATGTCGGTTGCTAAATCATCAGCATTTAACAACGAGGCGCGGGTATCAATCACATCAAGCACTAAAATAGGATTCCGTAAACTGACATTCTCAATACTCCACGGCGAAGTATAAGAGGCTGTTGAACCGACAGTGTCAACCATCATTCCGCCGGCATCTCGAATATTACTGGAACCAACAGCCGGCAATACGACATAATTACCCTCACCAAAGCCCCAAACTGCTAAAGTAGTACCGAAATCGTTGCGAATTTTATGAGCACCATTCATAGAGGCCACATCAATACAGCCACCCAGACCCATTGTCGAGTTAAACATAACCCGACCAAAGGTATTGACCGCATCTAAGCCACGGCCTTGTAACATACTATTAAATCCAGACCAAATATCGCCCAGATTACCAAATACATTACTGATACACGTTCTAATAGGGCTGGGAGTCAACACTTCATAAGTGCGAGCTACTGGACGAAAAATCGCACCATCTAATGCTTCATTAACTTCAAACATCGTACGATTATAACTTTCAAAAGGATCGTTTGGATCAGGATTTGGCACGGATACACAAGCCGACAAACCCATCCCAACAACCCCTATTACTGCTATTTTTTTGGTTGTGTTAAGCATATAATTCTCAATTATTAAAGTGTTTTTTATAAAAGCTGCTCAGTTCTTAATTAGATGAGCCAGCTTTATCCGCCGTTGAAAAGAGGAATCGACTAATGAGATCTTCAATAACTACAGCACTTTGGGTATACATAATGGAGCTACCATTCTCTAACATTGATTCATCTGCGCCAGGAGTAAGATCAAGATACTGCTCACCGATTAAGCCCTGAGTTTTTATGGATGCTGAGCTATCGGTAGGAAATTCATACTGCTCCTCAATATCAAATTCAACAATAGCTCGATAAGTCTGATTATCAAATGCAATGTTTTTTACACGACCAACCACAACACCATTACTCTTAACTGCGGAACGCTTTTTTAGAGAACCTACATTATCAAAATAGGCGCTTACTGTATAATTTGGCTGCATGCTAAAGGTACTTAAATTACCAGCTCGCATCGCTAAAAAAGCAAGCGCTAACAACCCTAGCAATACGAAAACACCAACAACAAACTCTATTCGTTTACTCATTCTTAAACCTTTGATTTAAAACATGACGGCGGTCATCAAGAAATCCAGACCTAAGACCGTTAAAGAACTAATCACCACAGTACGAGTGGTTGCTTGAGACACACCTTCTGGCGTTGCCCTACATGTCCAGCCTTGGTGCAAAGCAATTAACATACACGCTACACCAAACACCAAACTCTTCATCACACCATTTAAAACATCATCAAAGACATCTACCCCTGCTTGCATTTGCGACCAAAAAGCGCCATCGTCGACTCCTAATGAGATAACACCAACAAACCAACCACCAATCACACCAACAGCAGAAAAGATCACAGCTAAAACTGGCATGGCAATGACACCACCCCAAAAACGCGGCACTAAAATACGTTCAATTGGATTAATACCCATCACCTCTATCGCGTCTAACTGCTCACCTGCCTTCATCAAACCAATCTCGGCAGTAATTGAAGTACCCGCTCGACCGGCAAAGAGCAGAGCGGTCACCACCGGCCCTAATTCACGAAGCAGCGAAAGAGCAACCATCATACCAAGCGCTTGCTCTGAGCCGAACATAGCCAATATGCTATAACCCTGAAAGCCCAGAACAAAACCAACAAATAGTCCTGAAACCGCAATAATTAACAGCGAGTAGACGCCAATAAAATGAATTTGCTGAATGAGCAAGTAAGGTCGCTTAAAAATAATAATTGAACGCGCCACTATCTGTAAAAGCAATATAAAAATATTACCCAAATACCTGACTGAATTAATTACCTGGCGACCTAAAGTAGCAACCCAATTAAACATACTACTGCCCCCCGCCTTTAGATTGCTTATGACGAGACAACTGTTTTTGTTTTTCTGTATACCAACTCTCATAATCTGTAGTGACAGGATACTCAAAACGCCTACCATCCTCAGGGGGCAGACCCTTGATAAAGTTTTGCACCCTACTATCGTCTATCATACGGATTTGCTCAGGCGTGCCCTCCGCAATCACTGCACCTTGGTGAAGCATATAAACATAATCCACTACACGAAAAGACTCCTCAATATCATGAGTAATTAACAAACCTGCCGTACCTAAATTTTTAGTGATACCACGCAACATATTGGCAGTCTGATTCATTGAAATAGGATCCAGTCCGGCGAAAGGTTCGTCATAAAGAAGTAATTCCGGTTCCATCACAATGGCACGAGCCAACGCAATACGCCGCGCCATACCTCCTGATATCTCTGAGATACCTAGATGTGCAGCCGCTTTTAACCCCACGGCAGACAGCTTTTCCAGTACTCTCTCGACAACCTGACCCTCATCCATCTTGGTTAACTCTCTCAACGGATAAGCGACATTCTCAAATGTATTTAAATCAGTAAACAAAGCACCTTGCTGAAATAGCACACCCATTTTTTTGCGTAGCTCACTCCACTCTTTTTTATTTATATTGTTGGTCACCCGGCCAAATAGCTGGGCCACGCCTGTCTTAGGTTGAATCTGCCCAGTCACGCCGCGCAAAATGGTTGATTTGCCTGAACCCGAACCACCAATCAAGGCAACTAACTGACCTTTATGGATTGAAAGATTAATCCCACTTAGGACCACGCGTGAACCATACCCAAGACTAACATTCTCAAACTCAACCACTTTTTCTGAGTTTGAGAAATCGACTTGTTCAACTTGAGTTTCAGACTGCACTATTGTAGCGTCCATAGTAGTGCTATCAGAGCTAGTAATTGACATTAAAGGTATTATGAACTTTATATTTAATTGGAGAATGATTGATTGTAGAAAATCAAATATTTTTATGCAATAAATATAACATCAATTCAGCTACCTCGTTACAATAAGCTATATCAATTAACCATTTACTGCTTAGGCAATGTTCAATAATAACCAAACCCACCAAAAACCTTTTGACCAACTCAACTTAGCTAAAGAGCAGATAATCAATCTGCAACAACTTGGCTTTAAGGAAATGACCCAGGTCCAAGAACTAGCCCTACCTCCTGCATTAACTGGTGAAGACCTCATTATACAGGCTCACACTGGTAGTGGAAAAACGTTAGTCTTTGCTTTGACTATTATGCAGAAGCTAAGACTTGAGATAAGCAATGCTCAAGCTCTTGTTCTTTGCCCTACTCGCGAACTAGCCTCACAAGTGGCTGACTCCATTCGTCAGGTGGCACGCGCCTATCCTTCAGTTAAGGTCAGCTTATTGTGCGGCGGCGCCTCGGTTACTCGACAAGTTGAATCTCTCACTCACGGCACGCATATCATCGTCGGTACCCCTGGTCGTATAGAGGATCTAATCAATCGTGGCTCCTTAGTATTAAGCGACGTTAAAACATTAGTGTTAGATGAAGCGGACAAAATGATGGATATGGGCTTTTACGATAGCCTCAGCGCTATCACTAATGCTTGCCCCCTAAAACGGCAGACGCTTATGTTTTCAGCCACTTACACACCAGAACTACTTGAACGCACAGATGGCTTCCTAATCAATCCACAAATGGTCAAAGCGATTGATGAACAAAAGCCATCAATCAAACAAAGTTTTTATCTGGTTGAAGACGAAGGACGTGCGACAGCCATAATTAGCATTTTGAATCGCGACCTACCTCTTTCTACCATTGCTTTTTGCAACACTCGTGATGATTGCGAGATATTACAGCAACAACTCAGACGTGCCGGCATCCACTGCGAGGTCCTACATGGCCAAATAGATCAAAGAGAACGTGAAGATATTATTATTCAATTCGCTAATCACAGCTTGAGCGTACTCGTTGCAACGGATGTTGCCGCGCGCGGCCTAGACATTAAGGAATTAGATTTGGTCATTAATGCACAAATCTCACCAAATACAGACACTCATATTCATCGCATTGGTCGAACAGGTCGTCAAGGTGCAGATGGCCATGCCATTACGCTTGTCAACAAAAACGAACTTTTCCGTAAAAAAAGAGTCGAAGAAGCACTAGAGACAGAATTTCAATTAATTCAAACACACCACCAGGCCTCTCAACAAGGTCGCTCACCCCTAACACCTCCTATGCAAACCATTACCATTCGTGGGGGCAAGAAGGACAAATTAAGAGCAGGTGATATCCTAGGATCGTTGACAAAAAACATGTCCCTAACCATGGACCAGGTTGGTAAAATCACTATTCATGATTTTGTCAGCTTTGTCGCGGTAGAGCGTAAGATCGCCAAACAACTGTTTCAGCGCTGGCAGACAGAGCCTATCAAAGGCAAGGTTAGAAAAATGCGTTTACTACCGTAATTACCCTGTAGTATCAATGAGTTAAATCTCAAAAACCAGAGGAACTTATTCGTTTATTGACGGTCAAAATTAGCACTCAACAAGATAGAGTGCTAAAATACACCTGCATTTCCGTATAAGACCGCATTCTATCTGTGACATTACCTTAAAGGACAAACAGTTACTATGACAAATCAAGCATTAGCTTTAAATAGCCGCCAATTAGCAGCGCTCAGCTCAGGTTCTATTGGCAGTATTGAGTCATATATTAGTAGTGTTAATCAAATCCCTATGCTCACGCCCGAGCAAGAAAAAGAATATGCAGAACGTTTGCAGTATCACGGCGACTTACAGGCTGCCCAATCAATGGTCATGTCTCACTTACGCCTAGTTGTTTCTATTGCCCGCCAGTACTTAGGTTACGGGCTACCTCATGCTGATCTCATCCAAGAGGGCAACATTGGCCTAATGAAGGCGGTTAAACGGTTTGATGTTAACCGCGGTGTGCGCTTAGTGTCTTTTGCAGTACACTGGATTAAAGCGGAGATTCACGAATACGTGATCCGCAATTGGCGCATGGTACGAATAGCCACCACTAAGGCTCAACGCAAGTTATTCTTTAATCTACGCAGCATGCGTCCCGATAGTTCAAGCCTAGATCCCGAGCAAATTCAGGGCATCGCAGACAAGTTAAACGTTAAACCAGCTGAGGTAGTCGAGATGGAGATTCGCTTAACCGGTCGCGATATGTCTCTAGATCCAGGTCCTAGTGCTCATTCAGACGACGATGATTTTACGCCTATCGACTATTTAACTGACGATGACAATACTCCCTACGAGGTAATCGCTAGACGTGATCATGAAGAGTTACAAACACATGGCTTAACAGCTGCGCTCGAATCGTTAGATGCGCGCTCACGCCGTATTGTAGAGTCTCGCTGGTTACAAGACGATGGTGGCTTAACCCTTCATCAGTTAGCTGACGAGTTCGGTGTTTCAGCAGAACGTATTCGCCAGATTGAAGCAGCTGCCATGAAAAAAATGCGCGCTTTTCTTGGTGAGGATATCGCTCTTTAAGAGACTAGTGTATCTCCACACATTAGAAAAGCACAATTTCACAAAAAGATACATATTTACAAGCATTTTTTTGGAACAAAGCAAGCAGTAGATTGACTAACACATATGAGCTGCAAAAAGCATTACTACTGCACTCATCATTCGTCCGTTTTTCTCCTCTTTCCCTTCCCCTTGAGGACGAATGCTTAAAACACTTCCGGCCCCCTTACCGGAAGTGTTTTTTTATATCACTTAGCATTTTTTCTATTCCCATACCCTCTCTAAACAGCAAGACTGACTTAGCATTCTTGTCCAACACAAAAACATAAGCACTATGCTCTACGGTGTACTGCCCTGCTTCAGTTAGCACTTTGTTATAAAAAACATTAAATGCTTTAGCCATCGTCGCCACTTGCTCCTCCGTGCCTGTCAACGCTTTAAAATCAGGATCAAAATAAGACAAATACTCTCGAAGACGCGTTGGTGTATCACGCTTAGGATCCACAGTGATTAAATACACCTGCAATTGCTCTGCTTCCTTTGCTGTCAACATGTTTTTTAACTGACTAAGCTGCAAAAGAGTCGTGGGACAAACATCAGGGCAATGAGTAAAGCCGAAAAAAATCAAACTGATTTTGCCTTTAAAATCCTCAAAAGAAAATACCTCACCCTCCTCATCTATCCCTTCTAAACCTCGCCCAAACTCCGTGCCTCTGATATCACTACCATAAAAATCCGTCGTTGTTATGTTGAATAAATTGCTTAATTGCCCTTGCGCCGGAGAAACTATTAAGAGGCCACAAGCAAGCCCTAATAAAGCTAAACGACTAATAAGAAACAGCTTGCTCATAAACTTCAAGTCCTCGTCCAAAATGACATGATGATGTGACTCTAGTCACAGCTAGACACAGCCCTAGCACGACCTGTTGATATATACTTAGACATATATATCATTGTTTTTAACAAAACTAGTATACATAGGAAGACGTTAGCATTGAAACTTGAGAAACTGCACGCGCTCTATCAACAATTAAATCAGCAGGTCCAAGATGTCCCAATCAAAGGGTCCAGACCACTCATAATTGCTGACAAGATAGCTGGATTTATCCATCCTGGCGCAATTCTAGCTTTACAAAGCAAGGATTATTTTAAGCAAGATGAATTAGCCGTTTATCTTGCTGATGCGGCGATGTCTCAATCAGCGCTCAATGCCATATTACTAGATATCGCTTTAAGTCTACGCGCAGCTGGATTAACGAGAGCTTGGCGTGACGAGTTACTGTACGTTTATGCTGAAGGCATTGCCATTGGTCAAATGGAGCGCGCCGCGATGCGACCTTTAGGCTTATTAACTCAAGCTATTCATTTAAACGGCTGGACTCCCGACGGTGATATATATCTACAACTACGAGCCCGCACTAAGGCATTTGACCCTAATATGTGGGATACCTTAGTGGGTGGTTTACTTAACGCTGAGGATAGCCTAGCTGAAGGCTTGTGCCGCGAGTCTGCCGAAGAAGCTGGACTCAGCCCAAGTGACCTAAAATTACGTACTCCAATCCGTACCATTTTACGAATGCGTCGCAGACTCCCCGAAGGATACCAACTCGAGGATATTTTAGTGAGTGACTGTATCATTCCCCCTGACATCGAACCAAAAAACCAGGATGGTGAGGTTGAACGCATTGAAATCTTCAAGCCTAAAGAGGTCGTAGAAATGATCAGTGACAAAGTAATTACGATTGAAGCAGCTATTGTACTTTTAGACAGTTTAATTAATTCACACGTTAAAAGCTTAAGTCAACAAGCCTAAACAGACCTAAACTACACCCACACTACTTAGCCTTAGCACCCGAGGAGAGCAAAATGAGCCAAGATCCTTTTAAATTTAACTTCCCTTTTGTTAACATGATACCGGACGACATGGGTGATGCCAACCTAATGCTCAATAGCATGAAAATGATGGGTCAAGCATGGCAAAACTTTACCTCCGCAGCACCACAAGCATCAGCTATGGCAATGGATCCTAACGAGCTAGATAAGCGCATTGAAGAATTAAAATCAGTGGAATCTTGGCTAAAACTAAACTTATCGATGTTGAGCAATAGCATTCATAGTTTAGAAATTCAAAAGGCTAACCTAGAACATTTCAATAGCATGATGGAAATCATGAGTGAACCGATCAAAGCAGCACAATCATCATCAATATTTACATCGGAACAGTCTCAACCTGACGATAAAATTAAGCCAACTGCTGAAAAAACGGCTACAAAACCAAGTGAAACAACGGGCGAGAAAACTGAAAACGCTAGCGATGAGCAAACAAACTTTGCCGAAACTAGCAATCTAGTCCAAGATCAGGCACTGAACTGGTTCAGTCTACTTGGCGATCAGTTTAAAAACATCGTCGCTTCGGTTGCAGCAAACACTCCGACTGAATTCGGTGAAGAAAAAACCGACGAACAATCGGTAAAAAAACCGCAACAGCAAACTAAAAGATCAGAAACAACCGCTAAAAAAACAACAACAAGAACAGCAAAAAAAACTTCTGCTACTAAAAAAGCTACAGCTAAAAAAAGTAGCGGCAGCATAGCCAAAAAAACGGTGGTTACAAAAAAAGCTGCGACTAAAAAAGCCGACGATCAATAATGCTTGAAACATCAACCGCTAATTATTTTTACTAACCTGTACATTAAAACCATGAAATTAACTATCGTAATCTTAGCAGCCGGCATGGGTAAGCGCATGCAATCCGACTTACCTAAAGTTCTTCATAATCTAGCAGGCAAACCAATGCTTGCTCACGTAATAGATAGCGCCAAGCAATTAAACCCAGCACAAATTGTGGTGGTCGTAGGTCATGGCGCTGACATAGTGCAAGCAGCCTTTGAGCAACAAAAAGATTTAGCCTTTGCACTACAACAGCCTCAGCATGGTACAGGCCACGCAGTACAGCAAGCTGAGCCCTTATTTGTAGGCAATGACCAAGAGGATAAAACCTTAATCCTTTATGGTGATGTCCCATTAGTCCAAGCAGCTACCTTAGAGCGCCTTATTGAGTCCTCAGCTAATGGTGTCGCTGTATTGACTGAGTTCCTTGACGATCCTACCGGCTATGGCCGTATTGTCAGAGATGAGAAAGGTAATGTAAACCGCATTGTTGAGCACAAAGACGCCTCATCTGATGAGCATAAGATTAACGAGGTTAACACTGGTATTCTTTGCGCTCCTACTAGTCTACTGAAAAACTGGTTAGCCCAAATTGATAATAACAACGCTCAAGGTGAGTATTACCTAACAGATGTCATTGCACTAGCTGTCAATGACGGGATAACCGTCAGTGCCGCTCATCCAGATGCATCATGGGAAACTCTTGGCGTTAATAGTCGCTTACAGCAAGTAGAACTTGAACGTGCATGGCAACAAGAGCAAGCCCGTCAGTTACTAGTACAAGGGGTGGCTTTAGCTGATGACAAGCGCATTGATATTCGTGGTACGTTGACATGCGGCCGTGATGTGTTTATTGATATCGGTTGTATTTTTGAAGGCGATGTAGTACTCGAGGACGGCGTACAAGTTGGTCCACATTGTGTACTAAGAAATGTCAATATAGCCAGAAATAGTAAGATTGAAGCCTTTAGTCACCTTGAGCAAGCGTCTGTTGCCGACCAATGTAAAGTTGGTCCTTATGCACGTCTTCGTCCAGGTACACAACTTGCTAGATGCAGCCAGGTAGGCAACTTTGTAGAAATTAAAAATACTCAGTTAGGTGCTTTTAGCAAAGCCAGCCACCTCAGTTATCTCGGTGATGCAGTGATAGGTCAACGCGTAAATATTGGTGCTGGTACGATTACCTGCAACTACGATGGCGCGAACAAATTTACGACTACCATTGGTGATGATGCCTTTATTGGTTCAGATACCCAATTAATCGCGCCTGTAATAGTAGGCGAAGGTGCGACCATTGGTGCCGGCACCTCTTTACGCCAAGACGCTCCAGCAAATCAGTTAACAGTAACGCAAACGTCACAAACTACTTTTCCTAATTGGCAACGCCCAACAAAGAAAAAACACTAAAAAACAACTCATGCCAAAACTTGACGTCAAACCCAGTAGCCTTCAAAAACCACAACGGACAGATCCTAAGCAACGTCAGTCCGTAATGACGGAAGGGATTCCCAAGCCGCAACGCTACTGGGCAGTGATAGCTATTATCCTAGCTATCTCCGTTAGTGTAATGGACTCAAGTATTGCTAATTTAGCCCTACCCACCATCTCTAATCATCTTGATATTCCGCCACATCAAAGCGTGTGGATAGTTAACGCCTATTTAGTAACGCTAATTGCTATGACCCTGCCATTATCGGCACTTGGGGAAAGGATCGGCTTTGTCCGTATGTTCCGTAGCGGAATTACAATTTTCATGATTGGCAGCATTATTTGTGCATTATCATCTAACCTACCTATGCTGCTTACAGGTCGAGTGATCAATGGCCTTGGTGGCGCCGTGATGATGAGCATTTTTGGTGCTATGATGCGACATATTTATCCGCCTAAAGAACTAGCGAATGGTATTAGTATTAATGCCATGGTCGTTGGGACGACAGCCGTGTTAAGTCCTGGATTAGGTGCCTTTATTTTATCGATTTCTTCTTGGCAATGGATTTTTATTTTTGCTTTACCGCTCTGCCTACTTTCTTTGGTTTTCTCACGTTTCTTACCGCAAGTGGAACCCATTACTAGTCCTTTTGACCTTAAAAGTGCGTTATTAAGCGCTATCGCCTTAGGTTCTTTTATTACTGGATGTGATTTAGCCGTCAGTAATACACCGCTAGGCGTAGGATTACTATGTACTGCACTGATTACTGGTACTATTTTATGGCGTCATTCCTCCAAACAAGAGGCACCACTTTTTCCGGTCGATTTGTTTCGTATGCCAACCTTTCGGTATGCCGTCATTGTATCCGCTCTCTGCTTTGCTACAGCAGCATGCACTATGCTTAGTCTACCTTTCTTTTATGAGAATCATCTTGGTTTAGCCACTGGCACAGTAGGTATGCTATTTATGACTTGGCCCATTGGTTCCACGCTCATGGCGAGACCAGCAGCCCATCTTTCAGGTAAATACCCAGCCTCCATCTTGGCAGCTATCGGCTCTACGATTATGTTTAGCGCTTTAACTGTTTTACTATTACTGCCAAATGATGCTTGGTTAGGATTTTATGGCCTTTGCATGTTTATGTGCGGACTTGGCTTTGGTTTTATTCAAACACCTAACAATAAAACCATTTTATTATCAACTCCCCTCAATCGCAGTGGTGCAACGGGTGCTACACAATCCAGTGCACGCGTGTTTGGTCAAAGTATAGGTGCTGCTTCCGTGGCTATTTGCTTTCATTTATCAGCTACTCACGGAGTATACTATGCAATAACGATAGGAATTATTGCTGCTGCAATTTCTGCACTGATCAATTTAGTGCGTTTTGCCCGTGGCAAAGACATTGAGATTATTTAAAACTAAATGAATAGCACAACTACTTTATCTCGCCCAACACTCGCTGTGGCCATGATTGTTAAAAATGAAGCTAAGGTCCTCCAGCAATGCTTAGATAGCATTGCTGGATTAGCTGATGAAATTGTGATCTTAGACTCAGGTAGCACCGATGAAACAGAAGCGATTGCTCGTCACTACACCGATAAGTTTTATATTAACCATGAATGGCCAGGCTTTGGCCGACAAAGACAAATAGCACAAAGCCACGTCGTCTCTGACTGGATATTATGGTTAGATGCTGACGAAGTAGTAACACCCACGCTAGCTCAAAGTATCCGTGAGGTAATCACTAAGAATAAAAACAACACCGTTTATAAGCTCGACCGTTTAAATTGGTACTTTGGTCGCTTTGTCCGCTACGGCAGTGCCAGTCCCGACTTCGTGACAAGACTCTATCCAACTATGCTGACTGGCTACAACGACAAACTAGTACATGAGAGCGTTATTATTCCTGAAGGCAGCCAACAGGCTAAACTCAAGGGTCATTTACTTCATTACACCTTCAATAGTTACTATGAGCATTTAAAAAAAAGTATCGCCTATTCAGAAGCCTGGGCCGAACAACGAGCTCAAGCCGGCGAAACCTCTACGCTTACCAAGGCAGTTTTAAAATCGCTAGGTCGTGTTATGAGAGATTATATTTTACGCAGAGGATTTCTAGACGGTAGCGCAGGTATCGCCGTAACAGTACTATCCATGCAGTCAGTTTATAATAAGTATGCCATGCTCTACTACAAATCGAAGGAAAAGAAAAACAATGAAAATCCTTCAAATTAATATGGAAAAAGGCTGGCGCGGCGGAGAGGCTCAAACATTTTTAAGTATGGAGCAATTTCGCCAAGCAGGGCATGAGCTAGAGCTACTCGCCCGAGCTGATGAGCCGTTAGCCACGTATGCTAAGCAAAAAGGATTCAAAGTATATACTTATAAAGAAGCGTATTTAATAGCTATGTTTTTTTTATTAGGTAAAGCCAATAAATACGATATTATTCATTGTCAAACAGCTAATAGCCTGACTTGGGCAACGTTACTAAAATGGTGCTACAAAGGCAAATTAGTCTATACACGTCGAACAGCTTTTCCAATCAAAGCACACAAAGAAAAAAGAACCCGAAGAAAATGGCTTAAAACTGACTTATTTGTCGGTGTCACTCACTCCAGTTTGGATGAAGTGAGTAGGCTCGGCATCATAGACTCTGTCATGAACCTAGTCATACCCAGTGCAACGGTTCCGCAAGCATTCGACTCTCAACGCTTTAATGATATGCTCATCAAACATCACATCAAAGATAAAAAAATTATTGGTGTGGTAGCAGCAATCACTGTAGAAAAAGAACCCCTAGTCCAAATCGAGGCGATTCACCAACTACATCAGCAGCGTCAAGACTTTGTTGTGCTACATTTTGGCGCAGGCAACATGATGGAAGTATGTCAAGCTAAAGTTAAAGAGCTTGGTTTGGAGCATGTTTATTACTTCATGGGCTTTCAAAAACAAGTAGAGCAGTTATTTGCAGGGTTTGATATTTATTTACTAAGCAGCCGTTACGAGGGTGCAAACAACGGTATTGTCAATTCCTTTTTTAATAAAGTCCCTGTTGTTTCCACGGCCAGTGGCGGTCCAAATGATCTTATTGGCAAACAAAATGAACGCGGCTATCTTTGCCCAGTGGGAGACTCAAGAGCCATTGCCAATAGTCTAAACCAAGCACTTGATATAGATGAGGCAACCAACACTAAGCTTGAGCTCGCAAAAGAGTATGCGCAAAGCAATCACACCGCTAAAATAATGGCCAATCGCTATTTAACTGCCTTTAAGAAAGTATTGGATAGACCCTAGGAGACCATCATGAGCTCTACAGCACCTATTATTTACTATGCGAGTGTTGATACTAACGTAGCAACCGTTTTAATCGCAACACTTGATGAGAAAATTTACTCGATCTCACTAGGCGACTCAGAACAAGCTCCTTTACAAGAGCTATATGACTACGCTCAGGCACACCTAAATGAAGTTCAGCTCATCAAAGCTGATAAAGACAATCAACTCCTCAATGAAGCCACTGAGCTTTTACAAAAATACCTAAACACTCCCAGCCTAGCGACCTACCAAAAGATGCAACAATTACCTTTGTACATAGAAGGCACTGAATTTCAGAAAAAGGTCTGGACTGAGCTTAGGAAGATCCCCATTGGTCAAACGGTCAACTATGCAAAAATAGCCAGACATATCGGTACTCCGAAAGCAGTACGTGCTGTGGCTAATGCATGTGCCAATAATCGCCATGGGATTATTGTTCCCTGTCATCGTGTATTGCGCAGTGATGGAGGGATCTCTGGTTACCGTTGGGGCATTGAGAGAAAAAAACAAATAATTGCTTTAGAGGCTAAAGTAATTTAAGAGACGTTGAGGAAAATAAAGGATGAATTCTACAAATCTCCGACTTGAGACTAACCCAGTTTGGAAGGAACGGTATGAACCGGATCTTTCAACACCAAATTCTAACCGCGAGATTAGAACCCCTTGGGAGCGTGACTATGCTCGCTTAATCCACTCCTCTGCTTTCCGACGCATGCAGTCAAAGACGCAGGTTTTGGGCTTAGGTGAAAGCGACTTTTACCGTACCCGCTTAACGCACTCACTGGAAGTTGCTCAAATCGGTGTTGGTATTGTCCGTTGGTTAGAAAAAAAGCTTAAGCATCGGGAATTTCTTATCAGTCCTGTTGAACAAGAATATGCCGAACAACTTCAGCTACTATTACCCGACTACGAGCTAATGAATGCCATTTGCCTAGCCCACGATATTGGTCACCCGCCCTTCGGTCACGGTGGTGAGGTTGCATTAAATATTTGTATGCGTGATTATGGTGGATTTGAAGGCAATGGTCAAAGCCTCAGAATTCTCTCTCGTCTAGATAAATACACTAAACGTAATGGTATGAATCCAACTCGACGCCTTCTACTCGGTGTCCTAAAGTACCCTTTAGCTTATAGCAAAGCAGTCAATGAAGCCGCCTATGCCGATCTCAGCAAACCATTATGGCGCTGTCAAGCCAACACACAACTACCTCCTAAATGCTTCTTGGATACAGAACAAGAAATCGTTGATTGGATTCTCCAACCTTTAACAGAAGATGAGAAACTAGCTTTTACCTCGACTGCTGACCTCTCTACGGATAACACACAAAAGCATTTAAAAACTCGCTATAAGGCTTTCGATACGTCAATCATGGAGTTAGCAGATGATATCTCATATGGACTGCATGATCTGGAGGATGCCATTTCTCTGGGACTCATTACTCGTGAGATTTGGCGTGCACACTTTGGCAATCATCTTGTGTTATTTAAAGCGCTATTCGAAGATACACCTGATGAAGCTACCCTCCACATCACGGCACAAACGGTAGAAGATAATTTGTTTTCTAATGACAGCTACAAGCGTAAGCGTCAAATTGGCCGATTAGTTCATAGCTGTATTACCCATATTTTTATCGATAGCAGTGGTATTGAAAAAGCTGCTGAACCACTAATTAAATTTAATGCAAAACTAGAGAAAGCGCAACTAGACATGCTTGATCATATTTTAGATCTGGTTATGCAAAAAGTCATTCTCAGTGCGAACGTACAGCAGCTCGAATTTAAAGGTCAAAAGATCATTATTGAACTATTCGAGACACTTGCCGCAGATCCTCTACGCTTACTGCCTGACAGTCATAAAGAACGCTATAAAAAGACGAAACAAGACTTTCCAGGCAATGAAGCTATACTAAAACGTGTTATCTGTGACTTTATCGCTGGCATGACGGATGAATATGCAGCTCGTTTTTATGAGCGTATTTTCCAACCTCATAAGGGGTCGGTGTTTGATCGCATGTAAACACGTAAACACCATCCAAGCTATATCTTAAGCTATTTTTTACCTGCTCTCTTTTTAAGCTTTTGTCGGTTATACCAGCGTCCTGCAGAAGAGTTCTTGGCGAACCATAAGCGTTGCATTAACCATAAACCACTTTTATTTTTAGCCGCTATACGATAAATATGAGCTGGATCACCTTGAGGAAAATTAAAACCATAGGGCTCAGTCGTATATAAATACTCAAACCCCAACTCTTGCGCTATCTGTACATAATCCATATCAAAATAGCCTTGGGGCCAACAATGATGAGCACTAACATCGTTCAAATGTAACTTAAGCTGCTCTTGCGCTTGGATTAAATCATGACGAATTGCAATATGTTTATTAGCTGCATCTTCCGCTAAATCCCATCTATTGTGAGTATGAGTATGACTGTGGAAGCTAAATGTACCCTGACGTTGCATCTCGCGTACCTCTTCCCAACGTAGCATCACCTCTTCCGCACGCCCATCCTCAATCATCTGCTTACATTCATAGTGTCCGGGAGAATATGGCAACTCTTGGCCACTACCCATAATTGGACGCGCGTGTCCATCATGAATATGCTGAGTAATTAAAAACATCAAAGCACTTAAATTATACTTTTTGAGAATTGGGTGCGCATAAACAAAATTATTTAAATAACCATCATCAAAAGTCAAGACGACAGATTTTTCAGGAACAGGCTCACCCTTTAAAAACCCGGCAAATTGCTCTGCCGTTAAAGTGCTGTATCCCCTGCTAACTAAAGCTTTTAATTGCGAGTCAAAATTCTGCACACTACAACTTAATGAGCCGCCTTCAGGCGTCACATGGTGATACATAAGAACAGGAACACTCTGTTCTGAGCTTTTTAGACTCTTGACTTTCTGCATAATATTACTATTAAGATAAATTAAAGCCGCCCCAATACAACAAGGGAGCGGCTTTGATTACTACTAAAATTTAAGCGTGTATATACGACTTACTCTACACGTTCAAATACAGCTGCGATACCCTGACCGCCACCGATACACATAGTGACTAAAGCATATTTACCACCAATACGGTGTAACTCATGAATAGCCTTAGTAGTAATGATAGCACCTGTCGCACCAATAGGGTGACCTAAACCAACACCACTACCATTAGGATTAACTTTAGTTGGGTCAAGGCCTAACTCCTTAGAAACAGCCAAAGCCTGAGCTGCAAAAGCTTCGTTAGCCTCGATTACATCCATATCTTCTACTTTGAGACCAGCTTTTTCTAAGGCTTTCTTAGAAGCAGGAACAGGACCAATACCCATGATATGAGGTTCAACACCAGCGTGGGCATATGATACTAAACGAGCTAATGGCTTAGCACCATGTCTGTTAACAGCCTCTTCACTCATCAATACAACGGCAGCTGCACCGTCATTGATACCGGAAGCGTTACCTGCCGTCACTGAACCATTTTCTTTTGCAAAAACAGGACGCATTTTGCCTAAACTCTCTACTGTTGTACCTGGACGTACATGCTCATCAGTATCAAATACGATATCACCCTTGCGAGTTTTAATCACAACAGGAACAATCTGATCTTTGAAATAACCATTTTCAATGGCATTAGCAGCGCGACGATGAGACTCTGCAGCCAACTCGTCTTGCTCTTCACGAGAAATATTAAACTCTTTAGCGACGTTTTCAGCAGTAACACCCATGTGTACTACTTCAAATGGATCAGTTACAGCACCGGTCATCATATCGACGATCTTATTGTCGCCCATACGCGCGCCCCAACGAGAGCTCGGTAAGATGTAAGCACCACGGCTCATCACCTCAACACCACCACCGATAGCCACATCAGTATCTCCTAACTTAATAGATTGTGCAGCAGAAATAATTGCTTGTAGCCCTGAACCGCATAAACGGTTAACGTTCATTGCCACCGAGTCTTTAGAAATACCGGCATTAACCGATGACAAACGTGACAAATACTGGTCACGAGGCTCTGTATTAACGACATGGCCAAGCACCACATGGCCAATATCATCACCAGAAATACCTGCTTTTTCAATAGCAGCCTTAATTACAGTAGTGCCAAGTTCGTGCGGAGGCACATCTTTTAAAGAACCACCAAAACCACCGATAGCTGAACGCATTGCTGATACCACATATACTTCTGACATAGTCTCTCTCCACAAAGAATTGATAGTCAATCAACCTAAATTAACAATAAAAAATGATTTTTTCAATTGATATGTTACAAATACAACATGTATTGTAATATATTGCGATTTAAATACAATCAATTACATTTTATTGAAACAATATTTCAGCTATATGAATCCTTGCTAGAAAAAATGAATATAAACGCCCCGACTAATAACGGTTAGCGCGATAAAACACTTAAGCGCGATGGTCTCTGGTTTTAGAAATAACCTTTTCGAGACCTCGTACTAATTGTCGTGTCGCTTCTAAAACAGCATGCTGAATATCCTCTGAACGGTGCTCAGCAATCACTGGGTTTTGACCCGCGATACGCCCCTCCACAACACAACGCTTATCCATAGCGCCAGCTCGTATCTCACTATTGACGTCAGTCAAAAAATACTCAACACGAATAAGATGAGAAGCTTGATGCTTCAACTCCTTTTGAGCGATAGCTTCGATACGCTTTACTAAATCCTCTGTACGAGTAGTATGACTATCTGTATTGACTAATATTTGCATATGGCCTCCATATAACGACTACAAACTAATTCAACTTAAAAATAAACATCCATATACTTATTATCACTGTTTCTAATGCATTTATCTAAGGTTTTAATAAATCTTGAACAAAAGCCCTCATTAACACTCTAATTATTAAATAAACAAAAATAGGACAAACTATGATTTTCTTAAAAAAAGTCAGTCAACTATGGACTTATGGATTGATGATAAGCACCTTGGGTTTAAGCGCAAACGCTTTGGCCCAAAGTGACATTGACTATGTAGATGCAGTCTTTGCTGTGAGCTATAACAGCAACTTATCAACTAACGATGCACATCTAAGCATTGATAATGATCACGGTAACGTTAAGGTAAATTTTGCTATCGAACACACCCTACTTGACACAACCCAAAGTGCTCAGTTTAGGAATGAACAATGTAGTATTACTCCGCAATCTTACACCTCGACATCTAAAGCTGCATTTCGCAGTAAAACCACCGAATCACTTAACTTTGACTGGCCCGCTAAAACAGCAACTCGTCAGCATAATAAAGACGACAACATGAGCTTTGCATTGGATCAACAACTGTATGATCCAATGAGCTTATTTTTTAAAGCCCGCTGTGATCTAATGGCTGGTAAAACGCAGCTCTCCTATCCCCTCATCCACAAGGGTAAAGAAAAGACGCACAAATACAATGTAATCGGTACAGAGATTGTTGAAACAGAGATAGGTGACTTTGACACATTGGTAGTACAGCGCCAGCGTAGTAACCCTGACCGCCGTACCACTTTTTATGTTGCTCCAGCATTGGATTATTTAATCGTTAAAATCAATCACCGAGAAAATAGTCTTGCGAATATTTCCATGACCTTAAAAAGCATGGACTATAAGACTAAATAGGCCCTGAACCCTCACTTAACGCTAACGACCAGCCTTAAGCTCTGCCCACAAACGCGTCTGTAGTCTTAAAAGCTCCATCGACTGAGGCTGCATTAAGAACAAAGTGTCTCGTACATCAGGCGGTGGGTAAAGCATCGGGTCATTAGCGATTTCAGGCTTAACGTGCTTGACGGACTCTAGGTTTGCATTAGAGAAGAACATCTCATTGGTAATCTCAGCATGTACCTCTGGGATCTCCATGTAGTTAATAAATGCCATGGCATTATCAAAATTTGGCGCCCCCTTGGCAACCGCCATCATATCCATCCAAACTAACGCACCACCTTCGGGGATAAAGTAACCAATCTCGTATGGTCGATTAGACTCTTTAGCGCGGTCTTTGGCAATATACACATCACCGTCACCCCCATAGACTAAACAGAGATCATTCTGCGCTAACTCTTCAATATACCCTGCTGGACTAAAGTGCTTAATATACGGACGAATAGACTTTAAAACCTCAAAAGCAGCTAAATAATCATCTGGATTCTGAGTCGCAGGATCTTTGCCGATATAGTTAAGGACGGCAGGGAAAACTAAGCCTGCTTCATCGTAAATAGAAATACCACACTCAGAAAATTTCTTGGCCTTCTCAGGATCAAATAAATTACCCCAGTCCATGAAGTCGACATCCTCACCAGCAACTTCCTTGGCTCGTGTCATATTATACCCTAGACCTAAGGTACCCATAGCCCATGGTACTAGGTATTCATTACCCGGATCAACTTCCTCTAAGAGCTTCATAATCTCAGGATCGAGATTTTTCAAATTAGGCAGTTGAGATTTATCGAGCTTTTCTAAAAGACCAGCCTCAATCTGACGTTTAGCATAATAACTACTAGGAATAACCACGTCGTAACCTGAGTTACCAATAAGTAATTTAGTTTGTAAAACGTCATTATTATCAAAGGTATCAAAATTCACCTTAATACCTGTCATCTGCTCAAAGCGAGGAATTGTATCCTCAGCCACATACTCAGCCCAATGGTAAATATTAACCTTTCCCTTATCTTGAGAAAAGGCACCACTACTGACAGCAAATAAGGCACCGGCTAAAACAGTGCTGTTAGCAACACCTTTCACAACTTTTTCAAGCATCATCATATTCCTCCTAAGTAGGACACTAGTTAAAAGAAAGACAGAATTGTCTCATCAAATGATGAGCTAGATTTTATTGTGTTTTGATGTATAAAAAGCGCTAAATAAGCGCTTTTTATAAAAACCTACTGTAAGAATGGAATTTGTGTAAAGATTTGAAGGACTGTTGCGTTAATTATATCCACAAAAAATGCGCCGACTATCGGTACTAATAAGAATGCCTTATACGATGGGCCGTATCTATCTGTGACCGCCTGCATATTGGCTACCGCCGTCGGTGTCGCCCCTAAACCAAAACCACAATGACCTGCCGCCAAAACAACAGCATCATAATCTTTGCCCATCACTCGGTATGTTATAAAAATGGCATAAAGCATCATGATCACTACCTGCACCGCTAAAATTGCCAGTACAGGTACTGCTAAATCCACTAATTCCCATAGCCTCAAAGAAAGTAATGCCATCGCTAAAAACAACGACAGAGATGCATTACCAAACAAGTCAATAGCGCGATCAAACATTTCAAAGCTAAAAACATGGGTCAAAATATTACGAATAATCACCCCACCCATTAAAGCCCACACAAAGGTGGGTAATTCAACAACCGTACCTTGCGCCACATTAGTCATCACATCAGCAAAGGCCAAGCAAGCCGCAAATAATGCTAATGTTTCAATCGCCGATGAAACTGTCAAACGGCGAATCTGATCTGGCTTATCAAATAATGCATCCATCGAATCATCATCATCTTCATGATGCTGCGTTTTATACAATGATGCCTTCTCTGCCTGCTTCTCTAATGGCGTCCGGTCGCTCTGTTCAGGCAACGGTTCACGTTTCATTTTCTTTAATAAGAAATTTGCCACCGGACCACCAATCATACCGCCAGCCACTAAGCCAAAAGTCGCTGTTGCCACACCCAAGGATGTAGCACCGACAATCCCATAACGGTCCTCTAAAATAGGCCCCCAAGCAGCAGCTGTTCCATGGCCTCCAGTCAGCGTAATTGAACCCGTTACAAGTCCCATTAAGGGATCTAAACCGACTAAACTAGCCATCGCCACACCGACTACATCTTGTACAATGATCAAGCCGGAAACCGTGATACTAAAAATGACTAGCGGTATACCACCAACCTTCAAACGCTTAAAATCTGCGCTTAATCCAATAGAAGAGAAGAACAACAGCATAAACGCTGTCTGAAGGTCACTGTCAAATATAAAATGAACATCAAAAAAGTACTTAATAAACACAACGATAAGACCTGCTAACAATCCGCCAGCGACAGGTTCCGGTATGTTATACGTAGCTAAAAATTTAATTTTCCGAGTTAAAAAGCGGCCTAATAACAGCACCAATGTGGCGAGAATTAGGGTGTAATAAGCATTTAGTGTTATTTCCATCGGGCACTCCCTCTTTTTGAATTTTCTCACAGTGTATAGTGATAAACCCGTAGCGTAAAGTCTTAAGTTACTAACATTTCATCATTGCAGCGCACCATTTATAAGTGTTGTTTGCATGATTGACACTATGTTACCTAGCACTTATGCTAATTTCAATTGACTCTAAACTCACTTATGCTGTTTTATTAATCCAAGTCATTAATTATTAAAATAACCGATTATTTACTTAAAAACATCACTATGAGCGCCTATTACACACTTATTTCCAGACAACACACAGATGATGGCAGTACCATTGCCAAGTATCAAGCCAATATCCACTGTCAAGGCGCGTGGAACGCTCACGAACAGCATATGGCTCCTGCTTCAGGGCTAATGAGTTATGAACTAGAGTTATTTGAACCGCGTGATGATATGCTCTATGCCCGTATTAGCTACGACATCATGGGTTTAATACCACTTAAAAACTTTACGGTGACGACCCGCAATATTCGTCCCGGTAAAACAATTGAATTAATTGAATCAACTCTTAGCTGTGATGGCAAAACCGCTATCATCGCTAGAGCTTGGCGTCTTATCCAAAACAATACCGCAGCAGTTGCTACCTCCGAGGACCTGCCAATTGTTAGTCGCGATAAAATGAAGAAAAGACCTGAAATTATTGAGCTTTGGCCTGGCGGCTACATTAATTCAGTCAAAGACCATCTTTATGCCAGTATTGATCGTCGTAACGGCAGATCCCAGTCATGGCTTAGTAATGATCTTGAAATGGTTGAGGGCGTTAAAACCAGCTCATTTGTAAAGTTGATTGGTATGGTAGATACTAACAACGGCTTAGCTATTGCACAAGAGGCGCCATTTAGCCATATGTTCCCTAATGTTGACCTACAAATTCATCTATATCGTATGCCCAAAGGCGACTGGTTAGGTTTGGATACACGCCAACAATACGGCGCTAATGGTGTGGGCCTAACATCCGCTGTGCTGCACGATGAGGATGGGCCGTTTGGTCATAGCGAACAGATTTTGACTGTCCGCCCTATGCCAAAGTAAACCCTATCTGCCGTCAAGCCTTACCACGGGCAGCGTCCCACACTGCTGCCCAGCCCTGTGAGAGCTCTGCCGCACGCTCGGCTGCCATCACCAAACTATCCTCACGAGCAATATTTTTACCAGCAATATCAAACGCCGTCCCATGATCAACCGAGACACGAACAGCCGGTAAACCGACCGTAATATTGACTCCCTGATCGCCATACACTGCTTTAAACGGCGCATGACCCTGATCGTGATAGCACATAACTAACAACTTCCAACGCTTATCACGCACTGTTTGCGGCCAAATAACATCTCCCGGAAGTGGACCATGCATATTGATGCCTCGCTCTCTTGCTCTATTCATTGCTGGGATAATAATTTGTGACTCCTCGGTGCCAAAAAGATTATTTTCACCCGCATGAGGATTAAGACCGGCAACAGCAATCGCCTCACCCTCGCGACCTAAGGCTTTAGAAAATGCGTATACCAAATTAAAAATCTCATCAAAACGCTCCGGTGTACAGTCCTCCACCGCTTGTTTCATTGAGACATGGGTAGTCGCATGGAACACAAATAAATCACCACTGGATAGCACTAGAGAGAAATTTTCAACACCAAACTCATGGGCTAATAACTCGGTATGACCTGGCCAGTCATAGCCTCCCATCTGCATAGCTTCCTTGTTTAACGGTGCAGTGACTATACCATCTACCTCACCGCTACGCACCAAGGCGCAGGCCTTCATCACGAACTCAGCAGCACTCGCTCCGGCTCGCGCATCTAACGTTGCTAATTGCACCTCCGCCAAACTTTGTCCAACCTGAATGACCTCAATGGTACCTGGTATATTGTAAATATCGGCAGGCCGTTGCACTTCGATGACTCGATTAGCATCAAAACCTATTTGCTGAGCCGCCTTTTGTAGAGAAGCGACATCACCAATCACCACAAAGCGCGCTTTTTGACGTAAATCATGATGCTTTAAGAGCATTTTAGCTGTAACTTCAGGACCTATACCGGCGACATCACCTAGCGTCACAGCTAGTATAGGCAATACATTTGTACTCATCAAATCTCCCTTCTAATCATGCGTTACTTGTAGCACATCACCTCCGACTTAGTGGCAAAAAGATCGCGAAGCACTATGCGCTAGATTAATTTACCATCAACTACAGTAAATTCATGCTCATATATTTTAGTCGTTGTGCCTATGAACTAGGCCGTAGATTGTAGAATGTAGTGAATATTTAGTACCTTACCCTTGTCTGTATTATTAAGTCATCGTACACAGAAACTTGTAGACATGAAACTGCGCCTAAGGTGATATCACGCCTTAGCAACAACCAACTCTAGTTTAAAAGGTGTTATTACCCTTGCTCCCCCTAAGTGTCTTAGCTTCGCTTATAAACAACTGCTAAGAAAAAGAGTGTTTAACCTTAATTATCCATGACTTTCTCTCACTAACATCTGAACTGCTAGTTAGCTACGACGTTCGCACTGCCTCTTCATAATAATCGTGTACTACAGTTGCCGACTGTGATGTAACTCTCTAGTCATGAACACGCCACCTCCTACGCATCAAAAATATAAATATTAGAAATAGAAACATAAACATTTTTATATTTACTTAGCAAAACGAATTTATTGCGTCTGGTGTGGTAAGAAAATTACCACAAAACTTAATTCAATTTAGGCTAACCTTAAACTAATAAGATCGGACTACTATTAATTTGTTACCGAAAAGAAATTAATAGCCAAGAGAAGTAAAATTTTGTATACTTTCACCTAAAGATGTATTTATAATGTATCTTTATTTCTTATAGGTAATCGACCGTTACTTATAAATTTTTGGTCGCCGAGCAGTTATCTCGGGTTTTTCAAGGAGCACCGTATGGGTCAGTACAAAAAGCTTTGGTGGACTCTCATCGCAGTCATGGTAATTGCCATGTCGATCCTAGGGTATTTTGGGGTTGAGGTTTACCGCCACGTGCCGCCTACACCGGCACAATTTAAAGTTGAAAATACAGAACAAATCCTCATGACAAATGAGGATATTATGCGTGGACAGTCCGCCTGGCAGAGTACAGGTGGTATGCAGGTAGGTTCGATTTGGGGGCATGGCGCATACCAAGCCCCAGACTGGACAGCAGACTGGTTACACCGCGAGTTAGTCGCCTGGTTAGAGTTAGCTGCGCAGGATGAGTTCGGTATTGCTTATGACCAGCTCAATACGGGTCAAAAGGCTATGCTTGAAGGCTTACTAAAAGAGGAGTATCGCACTAACACCTATGATGAAGCAACTGATACTGTCACCATTTCTGAACGCCGCGCTCAGGCGATTGAGAACATCAGTGGTTACTATCAGAGTGTGTATGGTGATGATCCGACCCTACGTTCTACACGTGAAAGCTTCGCCATGAAGGAAAATACACTTCCTGATCCTGAGCGTCGCGAAAGACTAACTAACTTCTTTTTCTGGACATCTTGGGCTGCCGCTACTGATAGACCTGGCCATAATGTGACCTATACCAATAACTGGCCACCTGAGCCTTTAATTGATAACGTTCCTTCTGGCGAAAACATTATTTGGTCGATTATTTCCGTTGTTCTACTAATTGCCGGTGTCGGTTTCTTAGTTTGGGGTTGGGCATTCTTGCGTAAAGAGGAATCTGAGGAGCCAACACCTCCTAAGTATGATCCAATCAAAGCGATCACCCTTACCTCTTCTCAGAAATCCCTATGGAAATTTGCCTTACTAACGGTCAGTCTATTCGTCTTCCAGATTTTCCTCGGTGGTGCGTTAGCTCACTATACCGTTGAAGGGCAACACTTTTATGGTATTGAACTATCCAAGTGGCTTCCCTACTCCTTGCTAAGAACCTGGCACTTACAGAGTGCAGTTCTATGGATTGCGAGTGGTTTCTTAACAGCTGGTTTATTTTTAGCACCAATTATTAATGGTGGTAAGGATCCTAAGTGGCAAACACTGGGCGTAAACATTTTATTTGGCGCTTTATTATTTGTTACGGTTGGTTCATTTGCAGGTAACTACATTTCAATTGCCGGTCATATGCCTGAACACCTTAACTTTATGTGGGGTCATCAGGGTTATGAGTATCTAGACTTAGGTCGTGTATGGCAGTTCTTACTCTTCATCGGTATCGCTTTCTGGTTGGTTCTGATGTTGCGTGGTTTAATTAACGGCATTCGTCAAGAAACTGACAAGAGTTTACTTGTTTTATTTACTTCCTCAGTAGTTGCTATCGGACTATTCTATGGTACCGGTCTATTCTACGGTGAGCACACTCCATTACCAATCATGGAATACTGGCGTTGGTGGGTTGTTCACTTATGGGTAGAGGGTTTCTTTGAGGTGTTTGCAACCGCTTCCTTGTCTGTCATCTTCGTTGCGATGGGCTTGGTATCTAAGCGTATGGCAACAATTACAACCCTCGTTGCTGCTTCCTTATTTATGATTGGTGGTATCCCAGGTACGTTCCACCACTTATACTTCGCTGGTACAACAACGCCTGTGATGGCTGTCGGTGCTGCGTTTAGTGCGTTAGAATCTGTCCCATTAATTTTATTAGGCTATGAAGCTTGGGAAAACTGGAGCTTACGCAAAAAATCACCATGGATGCAAAATATACGTTGGCCAATTATATTCTTCGTAGCGGTTGCGTTCTGGAATATGCTTGGTGCTGGCGTCTTCGGCTTTATGATTAACCCACCCATTTCATTATTCTATATCCAAGGTCTAAACACGACACCTGTTCACGCTCACGCAGCCCTCTTCGGTGTATATGGATTCCTATCTTTAGGCTTTGTAATGCTAGTGTTACGCTACATCCGTCCAGATATGGTCTTTAATGAGAAGTTAATGAAGTTTGGTTTCTGGAGTTTAAATCTTGGTCTAGTACTAATGATTACTATCAGCTTACTACCTATCGGTTTATACCAGTTCTACGCTAGTGTGACTAAAGGCATGTGGTATGCACGTAGTGAAGGTTTCTTACAGCAAGACTTCCTAGAAACCCTACGTTGGCTACGTACTATCGGTGACGTCGTGTTTATTGCTGGTGGTTTAGCTATCTTCGCTCAAGTTGCTCTAGCACTATTGAACAAGTGCAATAACGCAACTCCTGAGAAAGAAGAAGCTGAAGAGAAAAATGCCTATAGCTGCTGCGGCGGTTGTGGCTCAACTAATGGCCACTAATTTGCTAGCTTCTTAGCAATAACGTGCTAACCCTAAAGCCGCTACTCCATACAACTCCGGAGTGGCGGCTTTTTTGTGTCTTATGAATCTTTCTGCATCCTTTCTGCAATCATTCTGCAAGTCTCCATAAAGGCTGACTTCGTGTTCCAGTATTAAGAATGAGTTTATTGCGTCTTAATTTAGTAAGCAGATTAGCAATCAAAGCAGAGACATACAGATTTGGTTTGCGACCTTCAATTAACCCAGCCTTGCGCAAACGAGTAGCAGCGTCATTTAAAATAGGGAGTTTCTTCTGAACTCGATCAAGAGCCAAGACATCGACTTTAGATAAGCAAAATAAAAAGGCCTGAGATTTGTCCAGACGACAACTCAGGCCTTAACACTTACAAAATCATCTTACTGATGCGGATTCGGCATATCCGATGGGGCGCCAAACATAAAATCAGGATGTGGTGTACTACCACTTGGCGCAACGCCTTGTATCGGTTCAGAGCCCATACGTCCCACAGCACCACTTGGGTGGGCACCGCCCTCACCAAATGCTTCCATCTCTCGCTCAGCGAGTAATTCTGCATAAGCTTCAGGATCGTTATACGCCAGCTCAGCCTCTTCAACCTGCTGCTTAATCCAAACCTTATCCTCGTCTTGAATGCGACTATCCGCTAATAACTTTTCCCAACTCTTAACCGCCTCAGCATAGTTTTGCTGCTGGAACATTGCACCACCCAAAAGCATCAGTGCGTCAGGGTTATCCGTTTCCAAAGCTAAGGCTTGGCCAATTAGATCCAATGGCTTACCCTCAAAACCACCGCGGTAAATCGCCAAAGAACCAGCAAATAAAGCTAAGTTATTAGGATCCTTCTCAATAATAGGCCACGCCTTACCAAAACGAGCAACAGCATCTTCGTAGCGACCCATAGCACGATAACTATGAGCAAGCATAAGCTGACCGTTATAGTCTTCAGGGTCAGCCTCAACACGCTGTTCTAGCATGCCAACGGCATCAACAAACTGACCTATATTACCAGTACGCTCGAAAGTAGCAGCTGGATTAGCTTGATCCTTGAGCACCAAAAAGTAAAATACGCCCCCAGCAATGATAGGAATCAGCAAAAAACCTAGGTACCAACTACGACCATGGTCTTTGGGACGCAAACGTAAAAATAACGCACTACAAACAATTAAGGCAACAACTACGCCTGCTATTAACCAATAAGAACTTTCCATTACTCAGCTGACTCCGAATCTTTCATACTTAATCCCTTACTCTGCTTACTG
>CANROD010000014.1 GCA_947632105.1 uncultured Oligella sp.
AGGTCTACGTTTCGCTATCCGTGAGGGTGGTCGTACTGTAGGTGCTGGTGTTGTTGCTAAAATTGAAGCCTAATTAGCAAAAAAATCGAGCATGATAATAAAAACTATGTTATTATGCTCGATTCGGGTAGCTTTTTTACTGTAAACTGCTACCTTGTCTCAATAGAGACAAAAACCATGTCTAGGGGTATAGCTCAATTGGCAGAGCGTCGGTCTCCAAAACCGAAGGTTGTAGGTTCGATTCCTACTGCCCCTGCCAAATAGTGAAGTGGCTGCAACAAGCGGTACTAATAAGATGTCAAACACAAATGTTACAACCGTTGCCAATACAGGCGACAGAATCAAAGTTACCTTAGCGATACTGGTCGTAGCGATCGGTATATTTGCATATTCATTCTTTTCAGATTTGAATATCTACGCGCGAGTAGGTATTTTCGTCGGTAGTTTGGCTTTAGCTGGAATTTTAGTTTGGCTTAGCGATTTAGGTAAACGTACCTTAGCATTTGCTTCCGGTTCTTACAACGAGTTAAAACGTGTTGTATGGCCAAGTCGCAACGAAGTTCTTCAAATGACTGGCATTGTATTTGCTTTTGTCTTTGTAATGTCTCTATTTTTATGGATTGCTGATAAGTTAATCGACTGGATTCTGTACGGTATATTTCTCGGTTGGAATTAGGGAGAGCTGGTGAGTAAGCGTTGGTATGTACTTCATGTCTTTTCAGGCATGGAGAAAAGAGTTCAAAAGAGCTTGCAAGAAAGAATCACTGAGGCCGATTTAGAAGGGTACTTTGGTCGAATTCTAGTACCTTCTGAGGAAGTTATGGAAAGTCGTGCCGGACAAAAATCTATTTCTGAACGTCGAATTTTTCCAGGCTATGTATTTATTGAAATGGAATTAACCGATGAAACTTGGCACTTAGTGAAAAGTACAAATCGTGTTACTGGATTCCTAGGTGGTACAGGTAATCGGCCAATACCTATTTCAGAACGAGAAGTAAATAAAATTTTATCTCAAATCGAGGAAGGTGGTGAGAAGCCACGTCCTAAGGTTTTATTCGAAGTTGGCGAGATGCTACGAGTCAAAGAAGGTCCATTTGCAGACTTCAATGGCACTGTAGAAGCAGTTAACTACGAGCGAAGCAAAGTACAGGTTAATGTGACTATTTTTGGTCGTATTACACCTGTTGAGCTGGATTTTAGTCAGGTAGAAAAAGCTTAATTAGTTCACTAAGTTTCTAGTGACTTTTAACTTTAAATACTATTTAATTAACCATTGGGGAGCTTATAAATAAGCGTACGTACCCATTAGGAGTTTACACATGGCAAAGAAAATTGCTGGCTTTATTAAGCTACAAGTGCCTGCTGGTAAAGCAAACCCAGCACCACCGATTGGTCCTGCATTAGGTCAACGCGGTTTAAATATTATGGAATTCTGTAAAGCTTTTAATGCTCAAACACAAGGTGTAGAGCCAGGCTTACCAATTCCTGTAGTGATTACTGCTTACGCGGATAAATCATTCACATTCATTATGAAAACCCCGCCTGCAACTATTCTTATCAAGAAAGCTGCTGGTCTTCAAAAGGGTTCTGATCGCCCTAACACTAATAAAGTTGGTAAATTGACTCGTGCTCAGTTAGAAGAAATTGCTAAAACTAAAGAGCCGGATTTAACAGCTGCTGATCTAGATGCTGCTGTACGTACAATTGCAGGTAGTGCTCGTAGTATGGGTATCGAAGTTGAGGGTGTAATCTAATGGCTAAGTTATCTAAACGTGCTCGCGTAATTAGCGAAAAATTCGATAAAAATAAATTATACGTATTAGACGAAGCATTAAATTTAGTTAAAGAAACAGCTACTGCTAAATTTGACGAGTCTATTGATGTTGCGATTCAATTAGGTATTGACCCTAAAAAATCAGACCAATTAGTTCGCGGTTCTGTAGTTCTTCCTGCCGGTACTGGTAAATCAGTACGTGTTGCTGTTTTCACTCAAGGTGAAAACGCTGAAATTGCTAAAGCAGCAGGCGCTGATATCGTAGGTATGGAAGACTTAGCTGAGCAGGTTAAAGCAGGTAATCTAGATTTTGATATCGTGATTGCTTCACCTGATGCTATGCGTGTAGTAGGTGCTTTAGGTCAGATTTTAGGTCCACGTGGCTTAATGCCTAACCCTAAAGTTGGTACTGTAACACCTGACGTTGCTACTGCAGTTAAAAATGCTAAAGCTGGTCAAGTACAATACCGTACTGACAAGTCGGGTATTATCCACAGCACGATTGGTCGCGCCTCTTTTGGCGTTGAACAGTTAAAACAAAATTTAAGTGCTTTAGTAGATGCTTTAAACAAAGCTCGTCCAGCATCAGCAAAAGGTGTTTATCTACGTAAAGCGGCCATTTCATCCACAATGGGTGGTGGCGCTAAGGTTGAAGTTGCTTCTTTAACAGCAGCTGCAACTGAGTAAAGAACTTTGGGCTGCGCCAACCTAACGTAGGGAGTATTCATCTTTACGTTAAATAGGCGTTGCTGTCAAAGACCGCTGGAGTTTTTAGGCTTATTCAGTTAAAAACTTAAAAAGTTATCCAGCGTAGACGGCGTCCCAACGGAAGAATTCAATTTAGAACTCTGCCCTGGTACGCCGCATATGGAAATGATGCAACGGGATTTCCTCCCACCGCATCTATTGATGGAGTGTTCAACCGTGAGTCTCAATCGTACTGAGAAAGCTGCAGTAATTGAAGAAGTTTCCGCCAAATTGGCAGATGCACAATCAATCGTTGTAGCAGAATATCGTGGAATTGATGTCGGCTCTATCACCGTATTGCGCAAAACTGCACGCGAACAGGGTGTTTACCTGCGTGTTTTGAAAAATACTTTAGTGCGTCGTTCTGTTGCTGAAACTCCTTTCGAGGGTATCAGTGGCGAACTAACCGGTCCATTGCTATACGCAATTAGTACTGATCCGGTAGCGGCAGCTAAAGTATTATCCGATTTCGCCAAGACTAACGACAAGATTGTACTTAGAGCCGGTGCTTTACCGGGCAGCGTACTTGATGTTGAAGGTGTTAAGGCGTTGGCTAAAATGCCTTCTCGTGAAGAGCTATTGGCTAAATTATTGGGTACTATGCAAGCACCTGTTGCGAAGTTTGTGCGTACGCTTAACGAAGTTCCAACTAAATTTGTCCGCGGCTTAGCAGCTGTACGTGATCAAAAAGAATCTGCTTAAATATTAACAACGCATTAAATAGCGTTTATAGCAGATTCAACATTTGACACTAAGACAAACTTAGGAAATTCGTCGATAGAATCGATATAAAACCAGGCATATATAAATATATATTTTTAAATTTTGGAGTTCAAAATGGCTTTATCAAAGGCAGATATCTTAGAAGCAATTGCTAACATGAGCGTGTTAGAGTTGTCTGAATTAATTACAGAAATGGAAGAAAAATTCGGCGTTTCAGCTGCAGCTGCTGCTGTAGCTGTTGCTGCGCCAGTTGCTGGCGGTGACGCTGGTGCTGCAGCTGCTGAGCAAACTGAGTTTACAGTTTTCTTAGCTGAAGTTGGTGCATCTAAAGTTAACGTAATTAAAGTAGTTCGTGAAATCACTGGTTTAGGCTTGAAAGAAGCTAAAGACTTAGTTGATAACGCACCTAAAGAAATCAAAGAAGGCTTAGACAAAGCTTCTGCTGAAGAAGCTCAGAAGAAGCTTGAAGAAGCTGGTGCTAAAGTAGAACTTAAGTAGTTCTTACTTTGAAACACCCGGAGTAGTTTTTGCTATCTCCGGGTTTTTGTGTTTTCACGAAAAACGTACTCACAAAATATAAGACGTATTGAATTTAATCCCAAAATATCTAATTTTGTATAAAAGAGAGACACTCTTCCAAGTGATTCACACTGTACACTAAATTACTATGGGATGACAAGACGCTGAGACGTTTTTCTTGAAGTCGCAAAACCCTCTTGATTACAACGACTAGTAATCAGCTAACCATCTCGAGTTGGAGTGCTCATGCCTTACTCGTATACAGAACGTAAACGTATTCGTAAGAGCTTCGCTAAGCGCGAAGACATTCAAAAAGTACCAAACCTTCTAGGAACACAGCTCAATTCATATGATTTGTTTTTGCAGCAAAATGTCCATCATAGCCACCGCAAGGATGAAGGTTTACATGCCGCTTTTACAGGCATTTTCCCAATTGAAAGCAATAACGGTTACGCTCGATTAGAGTTTGAAAGTTATCGCTTAGAAACCCCTGTATTTGATGTTAAAGAATGTCAATTACGTGGTTTAACCTATGGTTCTCAATTATACGCCACGATCAACTTAGTGATTATGGATCGTGATGCTAGTAAGCCTACGGTTAAGGAAGTTAGAAAACAAGAAGTCTTTATGGGCGAAGTGCCCCTAATGACTGACACGGGTTCCTTTGTCATTAATGGTACAGAGCGTGTAATCGTATCTCAGTTACACCGTTCTCCTGGTGTGTTTTTTGAACATGACCGTGGTAAAAACCAAAGTTCAGGTAAATTGTTATTTTCTGCCCGTGTGATTCCATATCGTGGCTCATGGTTAGACTTCGAGTTCGATGTCAAAGATAATCTCTTTTTCCGTATCGATCGTCGTCGTAAAATGCCAGTAACTACGTTACTAAAAGCCATTGGTATGACTGCTGAGCAGATTCTTGCTGAGTTCTTTGAATTTGATAGTTTCTATATTAAAGAAAGTGGTGCGCTTTTAGAGTTTATTCCTGAGCGCTGGAAAGGTGAAACTGCGCCTTTCGATTTAGTTGATAAAGCAGGTAATGTTCTAGTTGAAAAAGATAAGCGAATCAATGCTAGACATTTACGTCAGTTTGCAGAAGCTAACATGGAGCAAATCCTTGTTAATGATGAGTTTACGGTTGGTCGTTTCTTAGCTAAAAATATCATTGATCCGGAGACTGGCGAGGTGTTAGCAGAGTCTAATGCTGAGATTACTGACGCTATGCTAACTGCATTACGTGCTGCCGGTATCAATACAATCGAAACACTGTATATTAATGAATTAGAAAAAGGTCCATACATTTCTACTACGTTAAGTACAGATGACACAATTGATGAGAATGCAGCGCGTATTGCAATCTACCGTATGATGCGTCCAGGTGAGCCACCAACCGAAGAGGCGGTTGAGGCTTTATTCCAACGTCTTTTCTACAGTGAAGATAGCTATGACTTATCACGTGTAGGCCGTATGAAGGTTAATAGCCGTTTACATGGGACTGATAGTTCAGAGGGTTCATTAACGTTAACCAACGATGATATCTTAAAAACAATTAAGCTGTTGGTTGACTTACGTAACGGTAAGGGCGATATTGACGATATTGACCACTTAGGTAATCGTCGTGTTCGTTGTGTTGGTGAGTTAGCTGAAAACCAGTTCCGTGCTGGTTTAGTTCGTGTTGAGCGTGCTGTTAAAGACCGCTTAGGCTCTGCTGAGTCTGACAACTTGATGCCTAATGATCTGATTAACTCTAAGCCTATTTCGGCAGCGGTTAAAGAGTTCTTTGGTTCTAACCAGTTGTCACAGTTTATGGACCAAACTAACCCACTATCAGAAGTGACACACAAGCGTCGTGTTTCTGCATTAGGTCAAGGTGGTTTAACGCGTGAGCGTGCGGGTTTTGAGGTTCGTGACGTACATCCAACTCACTATGGTCGCGTGTGTCCAATTGAGACACCAGAGGGTCCAAACATTGGTTTGATTAACTCAATGGCTCTTTACGCACGTCTAAACCATTATGGTTTTTTAGAAACACCATATCGTAAAGTTGAAAACTGTCAAGTTACCAATGAGATTGAGTATTTATCAGCAATTAAAGAATCTAATTATGTGATTGCTCAAGCTAACGCTGAGTTAGATGAAGAACATAGGTTTATTGATGATCTGATCGCGTGTCGAGAAAATGGTGAAACCATTATGACCGCTCCAGAAAATGTTCAATATATGGACGTTGCACCGTCTCAGATTGTATCAGTCGCTGCCTCATTGATTCCATTCTTAGAGCATGATGATGCGAACCGTGCCTTGATGGGTGCGAACATGCAACGTCAGGCTGTACCTTGCTTAAAACCTGAGAAACCGCTAGTTGGTACTGGTCTTGAGCGTATTGTTGCTACTGATTCTGGTACAGCAGTACAAGCTAAACGTGGTGGTGTGGTTGATCATGTCGATGCTCAGCGTATTGTAATTCGTGTAAATGACGACGAAGCTGCTGCAGGTGAAGTTGGTGTTGATATTTATAACCTAACCAAATACACCCGTTCTAACCAAAACACTAACATTAACCAACGTACGATCGTTAAGCGTGGCGATATCGTCGCTGCAGGTGACGTTTTAGCTGACGGTGCTTCAACTGACTTAGGTGAATTAGCCTTAGGTCAAAATATGTTGATCGCATTTATGCCTTGGAATGGTTATAACTTTGAGGACTCGATTCTAATTTCTGAAAAAGTTGTTGCTGAGGATCGTTATACTTCAATTCATATTGAAGAGTTAACTGTAGTAGCACGTCAAACTAAGCTCGGTGATGAGTCAATTACTCGAGATATTTCTAATGTGCCTGAGCTTCAGTTAAACCGTTTAGATGATTCGGGAATTATTCATATTGGTGCTGAGGTTCGTACTGATGATATCTTAGTGGGTAAGGTTACCCCTAAATCTGAAACTCCTTTAACACCGGAAGAGCGTTTATTACGCCAGATCTTCGGTGAAAAAGCAGCAGATGTTAAGGATACTTCACTACGAGTTCCATCTGGTATGAATGGTACAGTGATTGATGTTCAAGTATTGACTGCTAAAGGCGAAAAGCCTGATGCACGAGCACAATCAATTATTGATGCTGAGTTAGAGCGTTATCGTATTGACTTAGATGACCGTTTCCGTATTGCTCAAAACGATATCTTTGAACGTTTACAGAAAATCTTAGTTGGTCAAGTCGTTAACGGTGGTCCTAAGGGGCTGAAAAAAGGCAATGAACTAAGTGATGAGTATTTAGAAAATTTAGATCCTAACTTCTGGTTCGATATTCGCTTAGCTGACGAAGAAACTCAAATTACGCTTGAGCATGCTAAAGAGTCGATTGACTTTGAGCGCGCAGAAATTGAGCGTATGTATGATGAAAAACGTAAGAAATTAACTCAAGGTGATGAGTTACCTCCGGGCGTCTTGAAAATGGTTAAGGTTTACTTAGCTGTTAAGCGTCGCTTACAACCTGGTGACAAGATGGCTGGCCGTCACGGTAACAAGGGTGTAGTTTCTCGAATTGTACCGGTTGAAGATATGCCGTATATGGCTGATGGTAATCCTGTTGATATTGTTTTAAATCCGCTTGGTGTACCTTCTCGTATGAATATCGGTCAGGTTTTAGAGGTTCATCTTGGTTGGGCTGCTAAAGGTATCGGTGATCGTATTAATGATATGCTTGAAAGTGAGCGTGATAATCAGATCGATAATATTCGTGAATATTTGAATAAGGTCTATAACAACGTCGGTAAAAAAGAGCAATTAGAGAGTTTGTCTGATGATGAGGTCATCACAATGGCAAATAATCTACGTTCAGGTTTGCCACTAGCTACACCAGTATTTGATGGTGCGATTGAATCTGAGATTCAACATATGCTGAAACTAGCTTATCCAGATGACTTGAAAGATCGTATCGGTCTGACAGAGACTCGTACACAGGTCAACTTAATTGATGGCCGTACAGGTGAGCAGTTTGATCGCCCAGTGACTGTAGGTTATATGCATTATCTAAAACTACATCACTTAGTAGACGATAAGATGCACGCACGTTCGATTGGCCCTTACTCGCTAGTAACTCAGCAACCATTAGGCGGTCGAGCTCAATTTGGTGGTCAGCGTTTCGGTGAGATGGAGGTGTGGGCACTTGAGGCGTATGGTGCTGCTTACACGCTACAAGAAATGTTAACTGTTAAATCGGATGATATTGCTGGTCGTACGAAGGTTCATGAGAACATCGTTAAGGGTGAGCATTCAATTGACGCTGGTATGCCTGAGTCCTTTAACGTTTTAGTTAAAGAAATTCGATCACTAGCTCTAAACATGGAGCTGGAGGGTAAAAAGTAATGAATGGTTTATTAAGTCTATACAAGCAAATTGCGCCAGATGAGCAGTTTGATGCAATCAAAATCGGTATTGCGTCACCTGAAAAGATTCGTTCATGGTCTTTCGGTGAGGTTCGTAAGGCTGAAACCATCAACTACCGTACAATTAAGCCTGAACGTGATGGTCTTTTCTGCGCCAAAATTTTTGGCCCAACAAAAGACTACGAATGCTTGTGCGGTAAGTATAAGCGTTTAAAGCACCGTGGAATTATTTGTGAAAAGTGCGGTGTTGAGGTAACAGCTGCTAAAGTACGTCGTGAGCGTATGGGTCATATTGAGTTGGCTAGTCCTGTTGCTCATATTTGGTTCTTGAAAAGCTTACCATCTCGCTTAGGTATGGTTCTCGATATGACGTTGCGTGATATCGAGCGTGTATTGTATTTTGAAGCGATGTGTGTGATTGAGCCTGGTATGACGCCTTTACAGCGCGGCCAGATCATGACCGAAGAGGAATATAACAACAAGGTCGACGAGTACGGTGACGAGTTTGTAGCTCTAATGGGTGCTGAAGCGATCCGTGAGTTACTGCGCACGCTTGATATTGATAGAGAAGCTGAAGTACTTCGCGAAGAGTTAAAAATCACCACATCCGAAGCTAAGTTAAAGAAAATTTCTAAGCGTTTGAAGGTTGTTGAAGGTTTCCAAAAGTCTGGTATCAAACCAGAGTGGATGATTCTTGAGGTACTACCTGTATTACCACCTGATCTACGTCCATTAGTACCGCTAGACGGTGGTCGTTTTGCGACCTCTGACTTGAACGATTTATATCGTCGCGTTATTAACCGTAATAACCGTTTGAAGCGTTTAATCGAATCTTACGCACCTGATATTATCGTGCGTAACGAAAAACGTATGCTTCAAGAATCTGTAGACTCATTGATGGATAATGGTCGTCGTGGTAAGGCCATGACAGGTCAGAATAAACGTCAACTTAAATCTCTTGCCGATATGATTAAAGGTAAGGGTGGTCGTTTCCGTCAAAACTTACTAGGTAAGCGTGTTGACTATTCTGGTCGTTCGGTTATTGTAGTTGGTCCTCAGCTTAAACTGCATCAGTGTGGTTTACCTAAGCTAATGGCACTGGAACTATTTAAGCCATTTATTTTCCATCGCTTAGTGGCAATGGATTTAGTGGCAACTACTAAAGCAGCTAAACGCTTAGTAGAAGCGCAAGAGCCTGTTGTTTGGGATATCTTAGAAGAAGTTATTCGTGAGCACCCGGTTTTACTAAACCGTGCGCCGACTCTACACCGTTTAGGTATTCAGGCTTTTGAGCCAGTCCTAATTGAAGGTAAAGCGATTCAGTTGCATCCATTAGTGTGTGCAGCCTTTAACGCGGACTTTGACGGTGACCAAATGGCTGTTCACGTGCCGCTATCAATTGAGGCACAGGTAGAATCTCGCACGTTAATGCTAGCTTCTAACAACATTTTATTCCCGGCGAGTGGTGAGCCATCAATCGTTCCTTCACAGGATATCGTATTGGGTCTTTACTATACAACGCGTGCGCGTATCAATGGTAAGGGCGAAGGTACTTTCTTTGCTGACTTAAATGAATTACATCGCGCTTATAATAGCGGTGCCGTTGAGTTACAGAGTCGTATTACGGTGCGTTTACCTGAATGGGTAAAAGATGAGAATGGCGAGTTCGTACAGAAAATTATACGTGTTGAAACAACAGTTGGTCGTGCGTTGCTATCAGAAATTTTACCTAAGGGATTACCTTTCAGTGCATTAGATAAAGCACTGAAGAAAAAAGAAATTTCTAACTTAGTTAATCAGTCATATCGTCGTTGCGGTTTACGTGCGACAGTGATTTTTGCTGATAAATTAAAGGAATCAGGTTTCAGATTGGCAACTAAAGCCGGTATTTCTATCGCTGTAGATGATATGTTAGTACCTGCCGCTAAGGTTGAAATCCTAGAACAAGCTGCTGAAGAAGTCAAAGCCATTGATAAACAGCACTCTTCAGGTTTGGTAACTACCCAAGAGCGTTATAACAACGTAGTTGATATTTGGGGTAAAGCGACTGAGCGTGTCACTAAGGTGATGATGGAGAAACTAGCAAAAGAGAAAGTTGTTGACCGTCAGGGTGAAGAGGTTGAGCAAGAATCGTTCAACTCGATTTACATGATGGCTGATTCTGGTGCTCGTGGTTCTGCAACGCAGATTCGTCAGTTAGCTGGTATGCGTGGTTTAATGGCAAAGCCGGATGGCTCTATTATTGAGACACCAATTACGGCGAATTTCCGTGAAGGTCTAAACGTACTTCAGTACTTTATTTCTACTCACGGTGCTCGTAAAGGTCTAGCCGATACGGCGTTGAAAACAGCAAACTCAGGTTACTTAACGCGTCGTTTAGTTGACGTAACCCAAGACTTAGTAATTATTGAGAATGATTGCGGAACCACAAATGGCTACTTGGTTAAAGCCAAGGTTGAGGGTGGTGAGATTATTGAGCCACTAGGCGATCGCGTGTTAGGCCGTGTTGCTGCGGTTGATATTATTGATCCAGATACACAGGAAACAGTTCTTCCCGCCGGCACGATGTTGGATGAGGATGCGATTGAGTTAATCAATAAGTTCGGTGTTGATGAAATTAAGATTCGTACACCATTAACGTGTGAAACACGTCATGGTTTATGTGCTCATTGTTATGGTCGTGATTTAGGTCGTGGTTACTTAGTAAACCGTGGTGAAGCTGTGGGTGTTATCGCTGCTCAATCTATCGGTGAACCGGGTACACAGTTAACGATGCGTACCTTCCACATTGGTGGTGCGGCATCTCGTACTGCAAGTGTTTCTAGCGTTGAGACTAAGTCTAACGGTAAGGTTGCTTTCTTGACCTCTATGCGTTACGTTACTAACAGTAAAGGTGAGCGTATTGCGATCTCTAATAACGGTGAGTTGTTAATTCTTGACCCTGTGACTGAACGTGAGCGTGAACGTCATCGTATTCCTTACGGTGCAACTGTACTAGTTGGTGATGCTGATGAGGTTAAAGCAGGTGCTAAATTAGCCACTTGGGATCCGTTAACTCGTCCAATCGTTTCTGAGTATGCCGGTCAGGTGAAATTCGATAACATCGAAGAGGGTGTTAACGTTGCTCAGCAGACAGATGACGTAACTGGTTTATCTACTTTAGTTGTGATCACACCTAAGCGTGCTACTCGTGCTAATATTCGTCCGCAAATTAAGATGCTTGACGGAAATGGCGAGGAGATAACAATTCTTGGCCCTAACAATACTAGTCATACCGTAGCAATTAGCTTCCCTGTGGGTGCGTTAATTCGTGTTCGCGATGGTCAAGATATTGGTGTAGGTGAGATTGTTGCACGTATTCCTGTGGACTCTCAGAAAACTCGAGATATTACCGGTGGTCTGCCACGAGTTGTTGAGCTATTTGAGGCACGCTCTCCTAAGGATGCAGGTATCTTGGCTGATGTGTCAGGTGTTGTTTCTTTTGGTAAAGAGACTAAAGGTAAACAACGTTTAGTGATTACCGATACGGATGGTCAACCGCATGAGTTCTTGATTCCTAAAGAGAAGCATATTCAAGTACAGAACGGTCGTGTTGTGCACCAAGGCGAGTTGATTGTTGATGGTCCGTCGGATCCTCATGATATTCTTCGTTTGAAAGGTATCGAGAGATTAGCCCAGTACGTCATTGATGAGGTACAAGAGGTCTATCGTTTACAAGGTGTGAAAATTAACGATAAGCACATTGAAGTGATTGTTCGTCAGATGCTACGTCGTGTGGTCATTGATGATGCTGGTGATACTAGCTTCATCCCAGGTGAGCAGGTTGAACGTTCTGCCTTACTTGATGAAAATGATCGCGTGGAAGCGGAAGGCGGTCAACCTGCGACTTACCAGAACGTGTTGTTAGGTATTACTAAGGCGTCTCTATCAACAGACTCCTTTATCTCTGCTGCATCGTTCCAGGAAACTACTCGCGTACTGACTGAAGCTGCGGTTATGGGTAAACGTGACGAATTACGTGGTCTAAAAGAAAACGTGATTGTTGGTCGTTTAATTCCTGCAGGTACAGGTCTGGCTTATCATATCGCACGTCGTAAGAAGGTTGAAGGCCGTAGTGCGATGCAAAGTGCAGCAGCTGAGCAAGCGAACCCATTCGTTGAAACAGAACCAGTCTCTCTTGAGAGCGTTTTAGGTGGTTCTGAAGCCGAAGCAATTCCTACTGTTGGTGCTGACGACGAATCTGGTATAGCTGAAGAATAGTCTTTTATTAGCTAAGACGTATCAAAAGAACGGCGACTCGATAGAAAATCGAGTCGCCGTTTTAGTTTGTATAATGCTAACTGGTCTTCACCGTACGCTGACGTAGATATAACAATAAGCTGTTGTTTTTTCTAAATAAAAAGGCAAATAATAGAGTAATTATTTGTCTTTTTTTGTACAATTTATTGACTGAGCATAGTCAGAGTTTGTTTTCTTTTTTCCAAGTACTCTCTGAGTTGAATGAGCTGTTCAGCAATTCTTTCTAAAGATTCCTCAGCTTGTGTAGTTAAGAAGTTGCCATAACTTTCTAGTTGTTCCTGCAGATTTTCCTCAATAGCTAAGTAAAATTTCTCATAATTTTCTGAGTTCAATTTAATATCTGTACCCAAGTATTGAGTTTTAGCTAACAGTTCTTCTTGGTCAAAATCATAAATAGCAAAGTTGTGATTGAGCGCTATTTTTAAATTTTCTTTAACTGTCTCTCTGAAATCCCTATTGAAGTGCATTGTAGGATCGTCACTTGCTGTGGTAATGAGTTTATCCATTAAGGTTGGAAGTTTAGAGAGAGTATTTTGCCAAACGGTTGTTTTAATAGCTTCAACAGAGGTTGTTAATTGCTCAGTTTCTGCTTGATATAAGGCTTTTAACTGATTAATTTCTTCGATAAGGCTATCAATATCTCTAAGTACCACTTCTTCTAGATAGTGCATAAAGACTTCTAGTGGCTTACGCTCTTTATATGCAATGACAGGCTCTGACAAGCTTAAAAGTGCTTGATAAAGACTATATAAGCCACCGTTTGACAAGGACTCGTCAGTGAGTCCATGCTGTCGTGCAAAGTAAACCGAGATAGAAATAGGCTGTTGTACAAGATCTGCGTCCATGCCAAGTGATGTTAATTTGTCTTGGGCGCGTTGTAGTACATCCTCTTCTTGAATTGTTCGATTTTCAGGGCTCTTATTGCAAAGTACTTTTTTGATATCATTATCAACAAACACTTCATCGATGAAGTCACTACGAGTAATAACGGGGAGTAAGGGCTTGCGTCGGCGAATTTCTTGAGCAAGTTCCTCTAGTTCTTGTACTTGTCCAGGTGATGTTGAGCTACTTAACCATAAAATACCATCAGCACTTTCTAAAAATTGCTGAGTTAAAGAGGCATTTTCAGCGGTGATAGAATGTAGGCCCGGCGTGTCGATAAGGACTAAGCGATTATTTAAAATCACTCCTTGAATATGCGCCGTGGTCTCAGTACTACCTTCTTGAAAAGCTTGATCGTGATATTGGATTTGACCATTTTCTAAGATAAATGGTTGTACTTGCTTATCGTGAAATTTAAAGCGGTCGGCAATTAAATTACAAAACGAACTTTTACCAGCATTAAACTTACCAAAAACTAAGAACATGAGCTTGTCGGCAAAGCTCTCTGCCAAGTCCAACGCAGGGTTTAGCTCTTTTTTAGATTGTTCCCATGCTGGTAGATATTGCTCTTTTTTGGTACTAAGCTGACTAATGAATTGAGAGATTGGATGCTGTTTTTTTAAGCCCTCTGTGTTGAACTCGTGAGTTTGTAAAAAAGCCTCTAATGCAGTTTGCCAAGACTCAAGCTCTTGTTGTTGTCCACTTAAATCCTGAGTGCCAAAAGTAAAACTTTCTAAGCCGTTAATAAAGCTCTTTTCTTGTTGATAACTCATTTACCTATTCCTGCCACGTTCCCAATATTGTTTGGGCTGTCTCAATGGTGTTGATTTGTGCTGATTCTTCAGCAATTTCTGCTAATGTTTTTAAGCGGTTTTCTGACTTATCAAAGTGCACTTTAAAATTACGTAATAAGGCTTCACGACCGGCAGCTTCACCGAACATGATACGCAGCTGTGGACGGAACTTAACTGACACTCCCATCACGACGACCATAACGGTATTCAAACTTGAGGTACCAACTTGTGATGTTTGATTTAAATACAGCATGCCATATTTAGTTAATACACTACGAATTAACAGGCAGGCACGAGAGTAGGCAATTTGGATGCGTGCGCGATCTTGTTTAGCTGCAGTCTTTTTAAATAAATCAGCGCTGCTGCCAGGATCTTGGGAGTGATCGACTTCAGGCTCCTTCATGATCTCTTGTAGATCCTCTGCCCCTTGCTCTAGCGCAGCAGTTAGGTCGCTAATAAAATCCTGCTCTATTTGATCTGCTGTTCGTGTTAATTCTGCGTGTTTATCTGTATGATATTTGTGCTTAGCTAGAAGCTCGTCGTTGAGTTGAGTGAAATAGCTTTGCTCTTCAAAAACTCTATTGTCAGTGACCTTTTTTAGGGCTATTTGTAGGTGTGCTTCTAGTGCAGGGATACCGCTTTTCTCTATAAAAACGGGGATGTTTTGCTCAACACCTTTACGGTGACGGACAGAAGATACTGGGAAGATTGAGGTGTCCTCTAATTGTGCGCTAAGGCTACGATTAATCCGCTCCATTGTCTCTTCATCAGAGACTTGATCAATTTGAGTAAGTACAAAAATAGATTGGCGCTTTGTTTGTCGTTCATCTTGATTAAGCGTTTTTAACAACTTAATTTCAGCTGCATCCAGTTCCCCCTCTTTGGCAGCATGAACTAAAAAGCGAATATCTGACTCAACCCATAGAGCCTCTTCTGCAAAACTATCATCAATTTCATGGACATCAGCATCTAAACCAGGTGCGTCAATCCATGCAACGTCTTTATGCTCAGCAAAGTGTAATGCTTTTGTCTCACGCTTATCGGCGACATTAAATAAGTCATCACCAATAAGTTCATTTAATAAACGGCTTTTACCATGATTATATTTACCCATCACGGTGACAACGGGTAGGGCATTTTTATTGGCTAATTTTTCTAAACGTTTGAGAGTAATCTCGTGATGAGGCAAAACTTTTAATATTGCTTCTTTATTTTTTAATAATTCAGTCTGACTCATGACTGCTTCTCCACTTTTTTATAACTTGAAATCCAGTAGGCTAGCATGCCAAGTACAATGCCCCAAAAGGCTGAACCCATTCCACCAATACTCATATTGGAAGCTGTCACCATAAAGCAGATGACAGCGGGTTCTATATATTTTGATTCTGCGCAGAGTAATCTAATATTAGCAACGATGGCGCCAATTAAAGCTAAACCGGCTAAGGCGGCAATCACAGCTGAGGGAATTGCACTAAACAGTAAAACAATAGTACCCGCAAAGGTGCCGCCAATTAGATAGAACACACCGTTAGCAATACCGGATACATACCTTTTTTTAGGGTCAGGGTGACTTTCTTTTCCGGTACATAGGGCAGCAGTAATGGCTGCTAAAACAATTGAAATACCACCAAAGAATGCCATCACGATGGAGATTAAACTCGTACCGCCAACGACAGCTCTTGAGGAACGCTCATAGCCATCCATACGTAAAATAACTAAACCTGGCAGGAACTGTCCTGTCAAACTTACCACGACTAAAGGGATGGTAAAGCTGAAAAATACTGGTAAATTAAACTCTGGCCAAGTAAATATTGGTGTGGCTAAAGCAATTTGTAAATTAGAAAAATCGGCTAAGTCTAAGAAGAAGACACAGGAAAAACCTGCTAGCGCGACCAAAATAACAGTAAATTTGGGGATAAAGCGACGGCAAATTAAATAGACTGCGACCATGGTCATAATCACACCAGGCATCTCACTAGAAGAGATAAAGGCTTGCATACCGAATTGAAATAAAATTCCTGCGATCATGGCAGCAGCAATACCTTGAGGTACAAGCTTGACAATACGTTCAAAGGAACCAGTAAAAGCGACAATGACGCTGATAACAGCTGCGGTTAAATAAGCACCTACCACTTCGGGCATGGTGATATTTGGAAATAAATTAAGTAATAATGCCGTACCTGGTGCCGACCAGGCGGTAATAATCGGTGCTTTTAATATCACACTAAGAACAATACCACTGATACCAGCACCAATGGATATTGCCCAAATCCATGAACTCAACATCTCGTCTGACATACCACCAACATGGGCTGCTTGAATAAAAATGACTAGTGGCCCACTGTAGGAAATTAATACGGCTAAAAAGCCTGTCATCCACGCCGAAATAGACCAATCACGCATAGTTTGCACCAATTATTTGTGTAGATAAGATAAATGAGATGTTGAGCCTCATGTGAACTTCTAATTAGAAATTAGATAGCAGATGGATGCTTAGCTAAAGGCGTTACCTTGATTTCCATATATGGGAAAAGTGGCAGCTTGCTAAGCATGTCGTGTAGTTCGTCATTGCTTTCAGCTTCAAAAACGCTGTAGTTTGCGTATTCGCCAACTACACGCCATAAATGAGCCCATTTGCCTGAACGCTGAAGATCTTGAGAGTAAGCTTTTTCTTTAGCGATAATTTCTTGAGCGATATCCTTAGGAAGGTCCTTAGGAATATTTACGATCATATGAACTAGGAATAACATGATTTTGTCCTTTAATAAATTGAGTTAAAAAAATGGCTTATTGCGTTTCGATAAAATCACTAACTACTTGAGTGAAGGCTTCGGCAGCCTCTACGTTAGAGATATGTGAAGCTTCTAGCACAGCAACTGAAGAGCCCTTGATTAAGCCGTTCATATTTTGTGTGTCTTCAACTGTCGTTACCGGATCATATTTACCGGCAACTAAGAGGGTGGGTACGATGATACAACAAAGTGATTTGCGTAAATCAGAGGCACCTAAAGCGTCACAACATGCAGCATAGCCTTCTGCGTCTAAAGTAGCAAATTGTTCTTGCATACCCTTAACGGTATCAGGTTGTTGCTTGATGAATTCCTCGGTAAACCAACGAGTCGGTGCTGAATCAGCTAATTCTCTAATGGCTACTTGGCCCTTGCTACGTAATGTGTCTGCACGCTCTTTCCAAGCCTCTGCAGTACCGATTTTGGCTGCACTGTTACATACGACAATGGCGTTAAAACGCTCGGGTGCATCAATGCCTAATTGTAGACCTGTGTGACCACCCATTGAAACACCGCAGAAAGCAGCCGTTTCAACGTTTAGAGCATCTAGAATGGCGATTACATCAGCGGCTAGTTGTTCGAAGCTGTAAGGGCCTTCAGTTACTGGGCTACCACCATGGCCACGGGTGTCATAGCGGATTAGACGAAACTTTTTAGATAGAGCATCGACCTGGGGATCCCACATTTCTAAGGTAGTACCAAGGGAGTTACTTAAAATTAAGGCTGGCGCATCCTCTGCACCGTCAACTGCCACTCTAAAACTACCTGTAGTGGTTTCTAATTGATAAATGTTAGAAGTCATTGTTCTATTACTCCTTAAACGCGTTCAATAATCAAGGCGATACCTTGACCTACACCAATACACATAGTACAAAGCGCGTATCGGCCATTTGTCTTTTGCAATTGGTTAATAGCTGTGGTTACTAAACGTGCACCGCTCGCACCTAATGGGTGACCTAGCGCAATAGCACCACCATTTGGGTTAACACGTGGATCATCGTCTTTTAAGCCTAATTCACGCATACAAGCGAGGCCTTGGGCAGCAAAGGCTTCGTTTAGCTCAATAACATCCATTTGATCAAGTGTTAAGCCAGCTACCTCTAGCACTTTGCGTGTTGCCGGCACAGGGCCAATACCCATAATACGAGGAGGAACACCAGCAGTAGCCATAGCCACAACACGTGCTTTAGGTGTGAGGCCTAAACGATCAACCATTGCTTGGTTAGCTAATAAGGCAATGGCAGCGCCGTCATTAACGCCACTTGCATTACCGGCAGTAATTGTGCCGTCAGGACGAACGATCGCTTTTAACTTAGCTAGTGCTTCCATCGAAGTAGCACGAGGGTGTTCATCCGTATCAAAAACAATCGGATCGCCACGGCGTTGAGGTACTTCAATAGAAACGATTTCGTCTTTGAAGAAACCTGCGCTCTGAGCAGCTGCGTATTTTTCCTGACTTGCTAACGCAAAGATATCTTGGTCTTCGCGTGAGATATTAAAATCATCAGCAACGTTTTCAGCGGTAGCAGGCATTGCGTCAACGCCATACATTTCACGCATCACTGGATTAACAAAACGCCAACCGATGGTGGTATCTTCGATGCTGTTGCTACGAGAAAAAGCAGACGTTGCTTTAGGCACAACAAATGGTGAACGGCTCATGCTCTCAACACCACCAGCAAGCATTAGTTGAGTCTCTCCAGATTTAATTGCGCGTGCCGCAGTACCAATCGCATCTAAACCTGAACCGCAAAGACGGTTAATCGTGCTGCCAGGTACCTCAATAGATAAACCGGCTAATAGCGTAGCCATACGGGCAACGTTACGATTATCCTCACCTGCTTGGTTAGCACAACCTAAGATAGTGTCATCGATAAGTGATGCATCAAGGGATGGATTACGCTCAGCAAGTGCTTTGATGACACTTGCGGCTAAATCATCTGGACGTACCGAGGATAGCGTGCCGCCATAGCGACCAAATGGACTGCGAATCGCATCACAAATAAAAACAGATTGACTCATAATTTTTCCTACAATTAATTACATGAAGATATTAGTTAATAGCCTGTTTTAACGGCATACCAACTAAACGCTCTAATTCCTCGTGGCTAAGACCTTCAACCATATCGATAACCTCTAAGCCATCTTCTGTGCATGAGAAAGTAGCTAAATCGGTGTAGACACGCTTAACGCACGCAATACCGGTTAGAGGGTAGGTTGCTTCAGGTACTAGTTTGCTCACACCATCACGAGTTAACAAATTCATCATGACCCAAGTCGACTTAGCGCCAATCGCCAAGTCCATGGCGCCACCGACGGCAGGAATAGCACCTGGCTCACCAGTGCTCCAGTTAGCTAAGTCACCTTTAGCAGAGACTTGGAAGGCACCTAAAACACAAATATCTAAGTGACCACCACGCATAATGGCAAAGCTATCGGCATGGTGGAAATAAGCACCACCATCTAATAACGTGACAGGCTGTTTACCGGCATTGATGAGGTCATAATCTTCCTGACCTGCTTCGGGGGCGGGACCCATGCCTAAAATACCATTTTCACTGTGGAGAATAATTTCAACACCTTCAGGTAGGTAGTTAGCTACCTTAGTTGGCATACCAATACCAAGATTGACGTAGGCGCCATCGTGGATATCTTGGGCAACACGAGCAGCCATTTCATCACGGCTAAGAGGTTTGTATGTAGTTGTCATGTCAGCTCCTTATCAAATTATTTAAAGCCACCGGCTTTGGTTGCTACTCTAGGAACTTGTACGATTTTTTTGACGTGAATTCCGGGCGTAATAATATGCTCAGGATCGATTTCACCGAGCTCCTTTAGCTCATAAACAGTAGCAATAGTTTGCTGAGCAGCAGTGGCCATAACAGGACCAAAGTTACGAGCCGCTTTGCGGTAAGTTAAATTACCCCAACGGTCGCCAGTTTCAGCCTTAATTAAAGCAACGTCACCATGAATAGGCTCTTCGTAAACATACCAACGACCGTTAATTAGACGAGTTTCTTTACCTTCGGCTAATTCGGTACCGTAACCGGTAGGACAAAAGAAACCACCGATACCAGCACCTGCAGCGCGCAAACGCTCAGCTAGGTTGCCTTGTGGAACAATTTCTAATTCGATTTTTCCACTGCGGTATAAATCATCAAAAATATATGAATCGGCCTGACGTGGGAAGCTGCAAATGATTTTTCGGACGTGCCCTGCTTTTAAGAGAGCAGCCAAACCGTGGTCGCCGTTGCCGGCGTTGTTGTTGACCACAGTTAAATCCTTTGCGCCTTGTTCAATCAAACCGTCAATGAGAGCATCAGGAATGCCCGACGTACCAAAGCCACCGATTAAAACGGTAGAACCGTCTTTTACATCTTTTAAAGCTTCAGCTATGCTGTCAACGATTTTATTAATCACTTTAAAACTCCTAAGAGGCCACTACAGCTGCAGGACGCTTGGCTGAACGAGCTTGACGCTGTGAGGCTAAAATAAACAAAATAATGGCAAGAGTGGCGATAACGCCAGGGATAGCAAAGGCGAAGAAGTTCAGCTTTAATGGTAAAGCCATAGCCATTAATGTACCGCCTAAGAAAGGACCTGCGATTGCACCTGTACGGCCAACGCCAGAAGCCCATCCTAAACCAGTAGAACGTACTGATAGCGGATAGAACTGTGCAGTATTTGCATAGAGTAAAATTTGTGTACCAATAGTTGTAGCACCGGCGATGATGATTAAGCTGTAAAGAACAATCATTGGACTATTAAAGCCTAATAAGCTGATAGAAACAGCAGAGGCGACAAAGAACCAAACCATGACCCGAGGTAAACCGAAACGGTCACCTAACCAACCACCTAAAATTGCTCCAAACATACCGCCAAAATTAAGTGCTAATAAGAATGATAAGCTGGAACCTAAGCTATAACCTGCATTCGCCATTAGTTTTGGTAACCAAGAACCAAGGGCATAAACCATTAATAAGCAGCAGAAGAATGCTAACCAGAGCATTAAGGTGCCAATTAAGCGGTCTTGTTTGAATAGATCTAGGACAGGTACAGAAGTAGCTTTAGTTACGTTTTGGGTTAATTCTGTTTGTGAGTCAATAGCTGTATTTGGGCTTAGTTTAGTAAGCATCTTACGAGCTTGCTCTTGTTTATTTTCACGTACTAAGAAGCCGATAGACTCAGGTAGTTTCCAGATTAGAACAGGCACAAGTAATAGTGGAATAATTGCGGCAAAGAACATAAACTGCCAGCCCAAAGGCTCTAGGGCATAAATTCCAACACCTGCTGCCAATACACCACCGAGTGAATAGCCACTAAACATCAAAGCAACTAGTGTGCCACGTGAGCGACGAGGAGCATATTCATTCATTAGGGCTACGGCATTTGGCATTAAACCGCCACACCCTAGACCTGCGATAAAGCGCAGAATCCCAAATTGGGTCGTATTTTGAGCAAAACCGGTTAAGAAGGTTGCTAAACTAAATAACACAAAGCAGATTAGTACACCTTTTTTACGACCAATACGGTCAGCCATTGGACCAAAAACAAAGGCACCAAACATCATGCCGAAAAGTGCATAACTACCTAATGCACCAGCTTGGACGGGAGTTAGACTCCATTCATCCATAAGAACGGGTAGAACCACGCCATAAATAAATAAGTCATAACCATCAAAAATTAAGAGTAATGCGCATAACAACATTACACCCATATGGAAACGGTTAAACTTGGCTTGATCAATAACCTCATTTACATCAACTTTTTTCATAATTAGCTCCTCGCTAAGGTGAATATTACCTGTGGTGACTGTAGGCTGTTTTTTTATTAGCCTTGGTCTCCTCCACCAACAGGTAGAACTGTTCCAGTTATATAAGATGCTTCATCAGAAGCTAAGAATAAAATGGCATTAGCTTGCTCATCTAGGGTCCCGTAGCGCTTCATCAAGGTAGTATCGACCGTTTGATCGACGATCTGTTGGTACCAGACTTGCTCTTGGGCATCAGGTGTTTCAGTATTACGTGGGATTTTGCGTTGCGGTGCTTCAGTGCCGCCTGGAGCAACTGCATTAACACGAATACCATGCTCAGCGGTTTCAAACGCTAAGCACGCTGTCAATGCATTGACACCGCCTTTGGCTGCACCATAAGGTACACGGTTAACACTACGAGTAGCGATTGAAGAAACGTTTACGATAGCACCCTGGCCTTGCTCTAACATGGTTGGTAATACCGCACGGCAGCACCATAGTGTAGGGAACAGAGAGCGTTGAACTTCTTTTTCAATTTGGGCTGGCTCATAATGCTCAAAGGGTCTGGTCCAAATCGTACCGCCCACGTTATTGATGAGTACATCAATGCGACCAAACTGTTCAACAGCTGCATTTACTGCTGCTTGGGCGCCTTCAAACTGCTCTAAGTCAGCTGTTAGGGTGATAACGTTATTTTGCTTTAGTTCGTGGACTAATTCAGAACGGTCCACTAGAGTAAGCTTAGCGCCTTCTTCCAGTAGTAGTTCTGCAACGCGACGGCCGATGCCTTGAGCGGCACCAGTCACTAGTACGACTTTATTTTCAAAACGGAGTCGAGACATTTTTTCCTCTTTTTGGCTGAATTACCCCTGTAGTCAGAGAGACTGCAAGGGTAATACATAACTAATGATTAATAAGAAACTCAGCAATTTAAACGCTAGGAATAAAGCGTTCGTAGTGGAAGCTTGCAGGCGTCATATTGTTTGATTTCATATAATCGCTGACGGCATCTACCATTGGTGGAGGGCCACACAGATAGACATCAACGTCACCATCATTGAGCATTTTTGGCTCTAAGTGATGAGTAACGTAACCCTTACGTGGGTGTTCCGTGTTCTCATCAGCAACAATGGTCATAAAGCTAAAGTTAGGTAGGCGCTCAGCATAAGCTTCCAGTGCCTCAACTAACACTAAGTCTTGGTCGCGTGTTACGGCATAAAGCAGTGTGATAGACTGAGTAGAATCTTGCTTAGCAAGCACCTCTAACATTGACAAGAATGGAGCTAGACCAGTACCGCCTGCTAAAAATAGCAATGGACGAGTTACGGGGCGTAGATAAAATGTGCCCAGAGGACCAATAACATCTACCTCAATACCTGGTTCAGCACCTTTATCTAACCAAGTACTCATTAAGCCGTTAGGGACTTGTTTGATCAAAAAGGCCATGCTATCACCTGGAGCAGAACTAAAAGAATAAGAGCGATGCTCTTCGCTGCCAGGAACAACGATATTTACATATTGGCCGGGTAAGAAACCAGGAGTGGTGTCTTTGGAATCAATAAATAATTCGAAGGCTGCATCATCGTAGCGGCGTAATTCTTTTACGGTAGCTTTGAAAGTCTCAGTACCTGTTTTACACATGGTAGAAGCAACAGGCACTGAGATAACACAGTCAGATTGTGGAATCATCTGACAAGTTAGCACCAATCCTTCTGCAGCTTCATCCTCAGTGAGAGCTTCATCGATGTACTCATCAATGAGCTCGTACTGCCCACTCTCTGCTTGGCATTTACATGTGCCACAAACGCCGTCGGAGCAATCCATCGGAAGATTGATTCTCTGGCGATAGGCAGCATCTAAGACTTTCTCATCTTCACCGCATTCGATGAATCGAGTGACGCCATCTTCAAAATTTAAAGCGATACTGTAGCTCATAATTTTACTCTTGTATTAAATGTGATAAATATCAATCACTTGTCGTATGTAATCATTTTTCAATACGATCTTTTTATTGGTAATTTTCAACTCATCACCAGTTTTAGTGAGAGTGACATAAGATGTACCGAAAAAGTGATCAGTTGTTAGATAGCGGAAGCTTAAGGTATGGAAGTTGTAACGTACATCCACCTCGTTTTCGCGGCTTTCTAAAACTTCGATGTTAGTGATCATGTGGTTGGTACGAGTTTCTGGAAGAGATGCACTAGAGCGTTCTGTTTGGATACGGAACACACGATCCTCAAGACCTTTACGGTTAGGGTAATAAATTAACGAAACCTGTGTTTGTGGGTCTGTTGTTAAGTCATCGTCATCGGTCCAACAAGGCATCCAATACTCAACATTATCGTCGTAGCAAGTAAGCCAAGTTTCCCATTCTCTATCGTCTAATAAGCGTGCTTCACGGTATAAAAAGCTTTGAATTGAATTGTAATCCATGGTGAATTCTCCTTAAGCTACGTTATTTGCTGATTTAGCTTGTTCTAACTGCTCTTTCTCTTTATCTAGAGCATTTTTCATAGAACTTAACCAGAAATCATGTTGACAAACAAATAAACCTTCATCCTCACTACGCTCACCGCTTAGTAAAGGATTAATGCCAAGCTTTTTAGCATTTTCATCAGGTCCGTCAATCCATAAAGGAGCGCCACGGCTTAAATCATTCCAAGGTGCGCTGCTTGCTGCACTGTAACCTTCTTGACATGCGCGGAATTCTTCTAAGTCATCTGCCGTACCCATACCAGATACGTTGAAGAAGTCTTCGTATTGACGTAAGCGTAGTGCGCGATGTTCAGCACTTTCACCTTTCGGCGCCCAACAGTAAATAGTAACTTCTGTTCTATCAGCGCTGATAGGACGAGTAACACGAATTTGAGTCGAGAACTGATCCATTAAATAAACGTTTGGATAGAGACCTAAGTTGCGAGTTTGTCCAATGATTAGATCAGTTTTAGTTTCACCTAAACGTTCAATCATTTCGTCACGGGTGTCATAAATAGGACGTACTTCAGGGTTTACTGTATTGGTCCAAAGTAAAATGTGACCATTTTCAAAACCGTAAACGCCATTAACACTCTTACTCCAACCTGAAGCATCAACTGCTTTAGTACCTTCTTCGTGACGACGACCCATGGTAGCCAAGTAGTTCCAGTGCACACTACTTACGTGGTAACCATCAGCACCGTTTTCCATTTGTAGCTTCCAGTTACCATCATAGATGTAGCTAGAATTACCAGTTAGTATCTCAATACCTTCAGGAGATTGATCGACAATTTGGTCAATGATGATTTTGGTTTCGCCAAGGTACTCTTCTAGTGGCAGAACATCTGGGTTTAAGCTACCAAATAAGAAGCCTCTGTAGCTCTCAAAACGAGCAACTTTTCTTAGATCGTGAGAACCATCAGTATTGAACTGCTCTGGGTACTCAGTGGTCTTCTCATCTTTAACTTTAAGTAATTTACCCTTGTTGTTAAAAGTCCAGCCATGGAATGGGCAAGTAAAGCTACCACGGTTACCACGTTTTTTACGACAGAGAGTAGCGCCACGGTGAGCACATGCGTTAATCAGAGCGGTTAATTCGTTATCTTTACCGCGGGTAATAACAACAGGTTGACGACCAATATGAGTTGTAAAATAGTCATTTACACCAGCAACTTGACTCTCATGAGCAAGATAAACCCAGTTACCTTCAAAGATGTGCTTCATTTCTAATTCGAAGACTTCTTCATTGGTAAACACATCACGACGACAACGGTAAACACCAGCGTCTTTATCAACTTCCATAGCAGAGTTTAATAACTCTTCAACTTCATATACTTTTTCCATAACTCTTCCTTTATTGGGTTAAGTTAGAGCCGGCCCGAGCCGTAAAAGACTCAGAGCAGGCGCTAAATAAAAATATTATTTTTATTTAAGATGTTTCGGGGCAATTAGCCTACTAAACGAGGACGCTCAACTGCTTGGTTATCTTCACCATCAACTAGCGGAGTTAGAGTGATATCAAAAACGATTTCAGCGAAAGGCGCTTCCATGTTTTCTTCTTCCATGCGAGCTTCATCGGTTATTTCTGTAACAGGAGGAACTAAATCATCATGAACTGCGTAAGCGAAGTCGTCATTAACGTATGGGTCACCATCAATATTGATTTGAGTGGTTAATTTACGATGACCATCAGCGCTCACAAAGAAGTGTAAGTGAGCAGGGCGGTTACCGTGACGGCCTAACTGATTAAGTAATTGCTGAGTTGGTCCATCAGGAGGACAGCCGTAACCAGCTGGAAGAATACTGCGGAACTTATAACGACCTTGATCATCAGTGATGATGGTACGACGCATATTGAAAGGCTGCTGTTCACCAGTTGGGTCGAAGTGAGAGTACCAACCTTTAGTATTGGCATGCCATACTTCAACTTGAGCGTTAGGTAAAGGATTACCATCAGCACCATAAACAGTACCGTGCATTAGTAATAAGTGACCAGCTTTATCGCTACCGTCATCTAAACGGGCATAACCTTGCTCAACTGGTGCACCAGCTACGTATAGTGGACCTTCAATCATGCGCTGAGTACCACCTTTTACACCTAGTTGCTCATCGATTGCATCCATGCGCATATCTAAGTAGCGGTCAAAACCTAAACCTGGTGATAAAAGAGCAGCTTCTTGGCTTTGGCCAAGCTGGTTTAGATAAGCAACCCCAGCCCAGAACTCGTCAGGAGTAATATCTAAATCTTCAATGGTCTTGAATAAATCACTCATAATACGAAAAGCGATTTCTTTAGTGCGCGGGTTACCGCCTTCTTGGTTAAAACCAGCTGCTTCTTTTATAAAAGCCTGAACCTCAGCTGTATCAAATAGTTTTACACTCATGGTGTCTCCTTACACTATAAATAAAAATGAATAAAATTTAGGCATAAATACTTATATTTAGAATCGATTTATGCGATGGTTGCCAAGCTGACGCGTTACTTGCGTTGAGCACGGTTAAAGAATTGGACCCGCTCTTCATCTAAAGCGATTCCCAAACCAGGTCCTTGAGGAATTTGTAGCTCAAAATCTTCGTAAATCAATGGAGTTTCTAAAATTTCTTCTGTAATTAATAGGGGACCAAATAACTCGGTACCCCATTCAAGAGCGTGGAATGTAGCAAAGGCATGGGCAGATGCGATGGTGCCAATAGCACCCTCAAGCATCGTGCCACCATATAGTTCAATATTTGCTGCCTCAGCGATGGCCGCAACTTTTTGTGCAGCACACATACCGCCTGATTGCTCAATTTTGATAGCAAATACATCAGCAGCTTTGTTTTTAGCTAACTCGAAAGCAGATTGAGGACCAACTAGCGATTCATCAGCCATGATGGCAATTGATGATTGTTCAGTTAAACGTTTTAATGCTTGAGGGCAAGCGACAGGCTGTTCGACTAGCTCACAACCTACCTCCGCTAACCCAGCAATACCATTGCGGGCCTCTAACTCTGACCAGGCCATGTTGACATCAACACGGACACGGCCGCGATCACCTAAGGCCTTTTTAATGGCAGCAACGTGAGCTACGTCTTCAGCAACAGAGCGAACGCCAATTTTTAATTTGAAAATATTGTGACGACGTGCAGCCAACATTTGTTCAGCTTCATCAATGTCTTTAGCTGTATCGCCAGATGCTAGAGTCCAAGCAACCGGTAGACTACTACGTAAGCTACCGCCTAATAAGTCTGAAATTGATAGTTTTAAGCGTTTACCTAAAGCATCATATAGAGCTGTTTCAACAGCGCTTTTAGCAAAGCGATTATCGCGGATTGCTTTGTTTAAGCGTTGCATTTGAAAAGGTACTTGGTCTGCGTTTTGACCAACTAACAAAGGGGTAAAATAAGTATCAATGTTAAGCTTCATGCTTTCAGGAGACTCAGCACCATAAGCTAAACCACCAATGGTAGTACCCTCACCAATACCTACAGAGCCATCCGAACAGGTAATACGGACTATCATTAGTGTTTGACCTTCCATTGTGGTCATAGATAGTTTGTGTGGACGGATGGTGGGTAAATCTACCAGTAGTGTCTCAATGCTATCGATTGTTACCATAACTTTAAAACCTTTGTAATGAATTGTTTTATTTGATGGTTTCATTAAACCGTCAGGGTTAAAAGTCGTCCAATTCTTTAATTACCTAAGCCCATATAAAAAAGGTATAGTGCGCAAAAATATCTTATAAATCAGTATGTTATAAGTTGATAATCTTGAGTATTATGGATAACCCTATATGGTTCTAAATACCCTGTTTTATTGCTAGTTATCGTTTGTAAATGTAATTTATAGTGTGATAACAGCTTATAAAAAAGCGTTATTACCCTAACAAAAGATAGTAGCGCTGTGCTAAATAGGTTTTTGGGTTGTATTGAAATACAACCCAAAACGATTTATAGCTTGTAATTAAGTAATTGCAGTTTTATTTGTGTTTGGCTTAAGGATGAGTAAGGCGATAGTTGCAATAGCTAGAGGTAAGGCCAAGCTTAGGTAGTATCCACTAATGCCAAAGCTTTCTAATACCCAACCTCCACTAGCAGATCCTACGATAGCTCCAATACGGCCTATTGCAATAGCCCAGCCAGTGGCGGTTGCTCGTAGCGAGGTTGGGTAGGATTGTGCCACCATATAATTAAGAACAATCTGTTGCCCACCAATGCCTAAACCACCGGCACCAGCTAAAATAAAGACCCAAGTCCAATTAGTGCCACTGTAGGCGAGTCCTACGCTTAATAAAATACCAAATATAAACATAATAAATAACAATAATTTGGTATTAACTTTAGGCAATAAAATAGCAAGAGGAATAGCGCATAGAATAAAAACAGCATTTACGGTAACGGTTCCCATAGGAGCGTTACCGTCGGACAAACCAGCCGTGCGCAATACGGTAGGTAACCATGAGAGTAGCATGAACCATGCCACCCAGTTGAACAAATAAATTGTCCAAATTGCGATTGTATTACGAGCTAGACCTGCTGTAAATAAAGAGCTAATGCCAGACTTAACTTCAGGTTCGGGTACAGTGAAATTCACAGCATTCATAATAGGCTGTTGCGCTATACGATTAATAAGTTTGCGAATTTTTTCTGTATTATCTCGCTTTTTATCATTAGCGAGATATTGCATGGACTCAGGTAGTATAAAAAATAATACAATTAATAAAGCTAATGGTGCGACACCACCAACTACGTATATTCCTTCCCAGCCGATGACAGGCAGCATTTGAGCGGCTAATAAACCACCTAAAATTGCACCTGCAGGCAATCCTAGAAGTACGACAGTCATAATTGTTCCGCGCATGCGAGATGGACCATACTCAGCCGCGAGTGACAGCACATTTGGGGTTACTCCACCCATACCGAGGCCTGCGATGAATCGTAGGATAATAATTTGATCTGTTGATGTTGCAAAGGCTGTAGCTAATGAAGCGACACCGAATAGGGCAACGCCTAGTAAAATAATAGGGCGACGTCCTAATTTATCTCCTAAGAGCCCTAAAAACATTGCCCCAAGCACCATGCCGGCAGTACCTGCAGCCATAACTGGTCCTAAGGCCCCAGGGCCCAAATTAAAGGCCTGAATTAATGCGGGGCCTGTAAAAGCAACGGCTTGGGTGTCGAACCCATCAAAAATAGCAATAAGTAAACATAGAATAAATACGCGCCATTGAAAAATAGTCAGTTTTGACTGATCAATGACGTGAGGTATTGAATAGACTGTAGACACAATTATCTCATTTGAAAAGTTTAGTATTTAAAAATCAAATCTACAAAGATTCTGATGAACAAGCACAGCCAGGTGCTAGAGATGGTTCTTGTAATCTTTGCATAGGATTTTTTCAGCACTCCATTAGATAATTGACTTAAATAGTCGTCCAATTCCTTAATTGCCTAAGCCCATACAGAAAAGGTATAATGTATAAAAAAATGATAAAAATCAATATGTTGTTATTCAACAAACTAAAAATCTATGGATAACCCTATATGGATCTAAAGCAAGTTAGATATTTCGTTGCCGTGGCAGAGGAGCGAGGCTTTACAGCTGCAGCTGAGCGGTTACACATTACTCAACCACCATTAAGTCGACAGATTCAATTATTGGAGGAGTTTTTAGGTGTGCAATTGCTAAAACGAGATAGTCGGCCAATCGAATTAACCGAGGCGGGGCGGCTATTTTATGAGCAAAGTATTCAGTTGCTAAATCGTATTGAACAGATGCAGATTGCCACGACAAGACTGGGCCAAAGCTATCAACAACGAGTCTCTATAGGTTTTGTAGTTTCAACTATCTATAGTGGTTTACCAAGTCTAGTACAAGACTTCAGAGATGCTTATCCAACGACACGATTACAATTTTTGGAAATGAATTCTGCTGAGCAGATTGAAGCATTAAAATCTGGGCGTATTGACGTTGGCTTTGGTCGTGTTCGTATGTATGATCCAGCAATCACAAGAGTGATTTTGCGTGAAGAGCGTTTGGCATTAGCCATACCATATTCTAGCCCTTTGGCAACGTCTACAGAACCTTTACCACTGAGTGTTTTAAGCAATAAAAACATTATCGTTTACCCATCCAATTCTACCCCTAGCTTCGCTGACTACGTATTAAATGCTTTGCATGATAGGAAAGTTAGTCCTTCTGAAACTCATGATGTACAAAGTTTACAAACAGCATTAGGACTCGTTGCTGCAGGGGTGGGTTATTGCGTGATGCCTACAGGGGCAAGAATTCGTAGTGATATTCATTACCGATTAATAGATGAAGAGGAAAAGGTTAGTATCCCAACTATTTTCAGCTATCGAAAAAAGGATACCTCTTGGTATGTTGAGGCTATTTCTCAAATGATCGAAAAGCTTTACAGGGAAAATCCGGAGCTATTGGACTCAGACTATGGATTCAAACCATGAGTTAAAAAACTTTTTTATTATCAAGCCTTGATTTTTATCAAATCAGTAAACATAATGATACTATTAATGATAATTATTATCATTTGTGTTTATATTCTGATGATACTAGTCGAGGCTGTTAATGAAGTTAAAAGCGTCTATGCTGCTCGTGCTTAGCACCTTTGGCATGTCTACCTATTCCTATTCTCAATCCATTACTCAATCCCAACCTCAGTTACCAAGTCAAAGTTCAACATCTGAGCAAACACCTATTACACAGCTACCAGAGCTATCCCTTACCGCTATTAGTGTTGAGGAACTACCATCAGTCACTACACTTAATCGAGCAGAGCTTGAAAAAGACGGTATACAGTCATGGCAGGATCTTAGTCGTGTCGAGCCTAGTGTTAATTTCAACGAAGAAAATAATAGTATTAATATCCGTGGCTTAGATCGTGAGCGTTTGCAGCTTTTTGTTGATGGTATTCCCAATCCTTGGTTGCAAGATGGTGCTCGGGGTACAACTGGTGGTCAGCAGAGCTTTTCCTTTACTAGTTTATCTTCCATTACTGTTCTCAAAGGGACAGGTATTAAGGGCTCTGGTTCTTTAGGTAGTCAAGTAGCGTTGACCTCCATCGGTTTTTCCGATCTTTTACGTGATGATAAGTCTTTTGGTTTTTTAGGAGGTGTTGGCTATTCTGGCTATGATGATAGTGTGACTACTCAAATAGGTGTGGCAGGGGAGTTTTCCGAACGATTCCGTGCCATGCTTTATGGTAGCTATAAAGATTTTAGCGAAGTTAAAACTATGGGTGATATCGGTGGTTATGGTACTGATCGTAACAAAGCTAATCCGGAGAGTGGTCATGAGAAAAATGCTTTAGTTCGCTTTGAATTTGATCTTGCCCCTGAGCATGTAATTGGATTAAATGCGTCGACTTTTAGAAATCACTCTACAATTGATTTAGTCGATGATCAGCATAATGATAGCTATGATATTGGCAATAACACTGGTTATGAAAGCTCTGATTCTGACCGTGTATGGATGACTTATGATTATCAAAATGAGGGTCAATATTCTACTTTGGATAGGCTAAGCGCATTGCTTTATTGGCAAAAAAATACAATTAACCATGGTTATGATGCGTATCGCAATTATCGAGTTGATCCTCGTGCATTTATTATCCCAGGAAACCCCTTTGGTTATGGTTATCCTTCAGGTCCAATTGGACGAGATAATAGTATTACGAATCGCTCTATTGGTGGTCGTGTAGAAGCTGAAGGTTTTTTTGGTGATTATGATTTTTACAGTAATTGGATAGCGGGTATTGATTACCAGATATCTCGTTATAACCAAGCATCTGGAGGCTATGATAATTGCCCAGATGTAGCTTTAGGTACGCCATCACCATTTGGGCCACGTACGTGTGACTTCCTACATACTAATCAAAATGATGTGCCACAGGTTGACTCACAAGATATTGGTTTTTATGCACAAAATACCTTTGGTTGGGGTGGTAATAAGTTAAGAGTTACGCCGGCTTTACGATACGACTATTGGGAACGTGAGCCAGAGTATGGGGCTAGTTTTGGTGATATGGCTGGTGGAGTTAGTGATAGTGAGTCTAAGAGACGCAGTGGTGGCCGTTGGTCTCCTTCGATCTTAATAGAAGCCAAGCCGATGCGTGAGCTGACACTGTATACACGTTATGCTCACGGTTTTAGAGCACCAAGTGCAACAGAGCTATACTTTAAATTTGGGTCAATTATGAATTACCTACGTATGGGCAATGCAAATTTAACACCTGAAACGAGTCGTGGTATTGAATTTGGTGCTTCGTGGGATGATAAGGACATTAATGCTTCTTTAGTATTTTTCCATCAAAATTACAAAAACTTCATTGAGTCAAATATGCCTGTTGCGGCAGAGTCAACGTATGCCATTGCACAGCAAACGTTAGGTCATTACCCAATGGGTGCTTATCAAACAGATAATCTTGAGAAAGCACGAATTTATGGTGTTGAGGCTAAAGGTGTGTGGCGTTTTGCTGAGCATTGGTCGTTACGTGGCGGTTTAGCATGGACTATTGGTAAGGATCGTGAAAATGACACTTATTTGAATTCCGTTGCGCCACTAAAAGGCTATGTCGGTTTAGGTTATGCTCGTGAGCAATGGGGTGTTGATGCACAGCTTAATTTAGTCGCTAAGCGTAGTAAGGTCCGTTATCAGGAAGCGACTACTGATGCAGCTTATCCTGATTTTCAGGCGTCAGGTTATGGAACCTTGGATTTGGGCGCTTATTGGGAACCAAGTTTTGCCAAAGGACTTCGCATTCAAGCTAATTTAATAAATGCCTTCGATCAAAAGCATTGGCAAGCACTAGATGTCCCAACGCTAGGCACTGCGGCTTTATCTCGTGATATTGACTATTATTCAGCACGTGGTCGCTATGGTATGTTGTCTTTACGTTATCAATTTTAATAGTAGGTACAAACAGCAATGAAACTAGATATTCAAGCATTAAAAGAAGCAAGTGAGAAGCTACAGCAAGAGCAACCTAAGCTCAGAACTTTGTCTATTGCACAGGCGCTCGGAGTTAAAGAGCGCGATATGCTGGCGGCTGAGTGTTGCGGGATTCAAAGCACTTATTTGGGTGAAGACTATAAAGCCGTTTTCAAGCGATTAGAATTGTTAGACGAGGTTATGGCATTGACGCGTAATCCATGGTGTGTCCATGAGCGTCATGGTCGATACGAAGCTATTGGCATCGGTGGAGCTGCACCTCATGGCATTGTATTAGGACCTGATATTGATTTACGTCTCTTCTTTAAAAATTGGGGTACGGTCTGGTTTGTAGAACAGGAGTCAAGACAGAGTCTGCAGTTTTTCAATCGTCAAGGTGTCGCTATCCACAAAGTCTATATGACGGAGAAAAGTAACCAAGCTGAGTTGCAACGTATAGTTGAGGAATATAAGCAGGATAAGGCTCTGGTGCCAATACTGGAAGATGAAGCTCCTGAGCCTGAGTATAAGTCTGTGCCAGTGGGTTTTAGAGAGGAGTGGTTAGCACTTAAAGATACCCATGATTTTTTTCCATTATTGGCTAAACACAGCATCAAGCGGATTGAGGCGTTAGCTGCTGCAGGAGAGGATTTAGCGCAGCAAATACCTGTTGAGGCGATTGAAACTATGTTGGAAAAATCGATAGAACAGGAATTGCCTATTATGTGTTTTGTAGGTAATAAAAATATGGTGCAGATTCACGGTGGTACGATTCATAAGTTATTGCGTACTGGTCCATGGTTCAATGTCCTTGATCCTAAGTTCAATTTACATCTCAATACAGAGGCGCTTGACTCAGTATGGGTAGTAAATAAACCTACAGAGGACGGTTATGTCACATCGATTGAGGCTTATACTGAGAATGGTGAAATTGTCGTCCAGTTCTTTGGTTTGCGTAAACCGGGTATTCCAGAGATTAAGGAATGGCGATTATTACTTGAGTCATTTTGTAAGACGCCTTTAGCTGCGTAGTTAGGAGAGTATCGTGCGCAAATTTTTAGTAGCAACTTGCTTATTCCTTTTTACGTCCTTAGCAAGTGCGACTGGAAGCATAGTTAGTTTGGGCGGTTCGATAACAGAAATCGTCTATGCCTTAGGCCAAGAGAAGCAATTGATTGCTACTGATATGTCTAGCTTATACCCCCCTGAGGCGAGAGAGTTACCTCAGGTAGGTTATTACCGTTCTATTAGTCTTGAGGGCTTAGTGTCGATTGCGCCTGAGTTGATTTTAGCCTCTGAGAATGCTGGTCCTAAAGAGGTGTTGAATCGCATAGCAGAGTTAGGCATTAAGGTGCAAGTAGTCTCTGATAATAGTACCGTTGAATCGTTATATGAGCGAATTAGACAGGTAGCAGAGGTATTAGGTGTTAAAGAAAAGGGTGATATTTTGTTATCAGAGGTTAAAGCAGCTGTTGAAGAGGTGATGGCATTACCAACAATGCCTTATCGTACCGCGTTAGTAGTCAATCGTACGGGTACGTTACAAGTAGCAGGTAGTGGAACTTCGGCTAATGAACTAATGGATTTAGCTGGTTTTACAAATATTTTTGCTGCCCAGCAGAGCTATAAACCGGTTTCAAAAGAAAGTTTTTTAGCGCTACAACCTGAAGTGATTATTACGACGACGGCATCAGTAGAAAAGAGCGGTGGCCTAAGGAAATTTACTCAGGACCCGGTGATTGCTAATACGCCGGCAGCAGTTTCAGGACGTATCGTAGTACTTGACGACCTATTAGCACTTGGGATAGGTCCAAGGTTTGATCAAGCAATTCGTCAACTTAAAGCGATACCATAAGGTTTTGGAGTTTATTCGTGTCCCTAACTCAATCCCAAGTTATTGATATTAGTCTCGAAATTAAAAATAGACGTTATCGGACAACGGTGATGTTACTAGTGTTAGCTTTCTTAATGGTAGTAAGTTTATTGTTAGGGATGACTCAAGGTTCTGTTAAGATTCCTCTGCAGGATTTACCACGCTTGTTATTTGGTAATGATTTAAGCGGTCAAGATCTGATTTATCAGCGTTTACTTATTCATATCCGTTTTCCGAGAGTGCTTTTAGCGTGTATAGCGGGTGGTGTATTGGCTGTTGCAGGTGCTACGCTGCAGGCTTTATTCCGTAATCCTTTGGCGGAGCCGGGTTTAATTGGGGTGTCGGCTGGTGCTTCGCTAGGTGCAGTACTCTCTATTGTTTTGCTGGGAGGCGGTTTTTGGGTCATTGTACCAATGGCCTTTTTCGGTAGTTTAGGCGCAACTCTGCTCGCCTATTTAATTGGTAAGCGCTATGGTGGCGTGGCTGGCTTGTTGCTTGCCGGGATTGCAATTAATGCGATTGCTTTTAGTGTGATCGGTTTGATTACTTATATGGCGTCAGATACGCAATTGCGCGACTTTACTTTCTGGAGTATGGGTAGTGTGGCGACTGGTACCTGGCAGCTGCTTGCCGGGATTGTACCTTGGTCTATTGTGTGTTTAGCGTTTTTGTGGCCGCAATGGCGTGCAATGAATGTGTTGCTTTTGGGGCATCAAGAGGTGCAACACCTAGGCTTTGATATGAAAAAGCTGCGTCGACGTATGATTATCGGTGTGTCTTTATTAATAGCTCCCTTAGTGGCGGTAACCGGTGGTATTGCGTTTGTAGGCTTAATTGTGCCCCATATCGTTAGAATGTTCTTAGGTAGTAATCATCGCTACGTGTTGCCAGCTTCTTTATTTGGTGGTGCAATACTATTAATTTGGGCAGATTATTTCGCTCGTACAGTTATTGCTCCTGCCGAATTACCGGTAGGTCTGTTAACAAGCATGATTGGCGGACCTTTCTTTTTATGGCTATTGCTTAGAACACGTGGGAGGCGATAGTGAGTCAGGAAAAGTGATTTGATGAAACAGCAAAAATTAATAACTGAGCATTTAACTATCTATCGCGGTAATAAGAAAATCCTTGATGATATAGGTATTGAGATAAGAGGGGGCGAGGTGGTCGCTTTACTTGGCGCTAATGGTGCGGGTAAATCGACCTTGCTCAATGTTTTATCCGGTGAGTTTGATGGGTTAGATATCACTGATGGCTCAACTATCCTACTCAACAATGAAAATTTATTGAGTCTTGGTAAGGAGCAGTTAGCAAAAAAAAGAGCAGTGCTACCACAATCTTCATCACTTGATTTTGAGCTATCAGTACTTGATGTGTTGGAAATGGGGCTTTATCCTTTCTCTATGATAAGTGCCCTTCAGCAAAATGCACTTATCACCAAAGCGATAGAGTCAGCTGATATTATCCACTTACGAAGTAAATCATATTTGCAATTATCAGGTGGAGAAAAGCAGCGAGTTCAATTTGCCAGAGTGATGGTGCAACTGCTAGCAATGCGCTCTTTAAGTGATGAGACACTTTATTTTTTATTGGATGAGCCGACGGCAAGTTTAGACCCGAAGTATCAACAGTTTTTATTGCAAAAATTACGCCAACTATGTGATGAGGATATCGCCGTACTAGTGATTTTGCATGATGTGAATTTAGCCGCTTTTTATGCAGACCGTTTATTACTTTTGGCCAATAAAAAAATTCTATGTTGTGAAGAACCTAAGCTTGCTTTAACAGAGGATAATTTGCTACAACTTTATGGTGTTTGGGGGCGAGCTATTGAACACCCTTTTAACCCAGAAAAATGCTTAGTAGTTTGGTGTTAAGTTTGTGTTAAAAATCTACTCAATTGTTACGTTCTGAGTCTTCTACAAATATCCAGATGAAATACAGATATCATCTTATTTTTATCAAATTCAGTCCATTTTAGCTAGACTTCATGAAAGCCCCTATTAAGCAAGAAAAAGGAACCGAGAGTTGGTTCGCTGTCATCACTTTAGCGGTTGCCGCCTTTATCTTTAACACCACGGAATTTGTGCCGGTTGGTTTGTTACCAGATATTGCCGAGGGTTTCAGTATGGATATTTCCCGTACTGGTTTACTGATGACAATTTATGCTTGGGCTGTGACAATACTCTCCTTGCCATTGACGATGATGACGGCACGTTTTGAAAGGCGTCGTCTTCTGATTTTTCTATTTATTCTCTTTATTGCCAGTCATGCTTTAGCGGCAGTAGCGTGGAGTTTTTCTTCGCTATTAGCCGCGCGTTTAGGTGTTGCAATGGCGCACTCAGTGTTTTGGGCAATTACTATCCCTTTAGCTGTTCGATTAGCGCCTAAGGGAAATAAAACTAAAGCACTAAGCTTTATCGTCACTGGCTCATCCCTAGCAACTGTGTTGGGAGTGCCTTTAGGCACGGTGATTGGATATCATTTTGGGTGGCGTATGACATTTGCATTAATCGGTGTGATTGCAGCGATTATTTTGTTGCTATTGTGGCGTGTATTGCCAAGGTTAACGAGCCAAAGTAGTGGTAGTTTAAACGTCGTACCAGCGTTACTCAAGCGTCCAAGTTTACAATATGTTTATATTACTTTGGCGCTGGTGATGACGGCTCATTTCACTACATCAACCTACATTAGCCCCTATTTACAAGAGGTTGGCGGTATGAGTAACAATCTTGTGGTGGTGATGTTGTTTGTGATCGGTTTAGCGGGTGTTTTAGGTGGAATACTTTTTGCGCGCTATGCAGGGCGTCATTCCTTTCCTATGTTGTTGCTGTCTTTACTTGGCTTACTGCTGAGTTTAGCTTTATTGTATTTTTCGGTTATGCATTGGTGGACTCTTATTCCGTCGGCGATAGTTTGGGGTGTTGTTATTACCTTGATTGCTATGCTGTTGCAGAGCAAGGTATTAGAAAAAGCGGCTGATGCACCTGATATAGGGATTGCTATTTTTTCTGCTGTATTTAATATTGGTATCGGTGGAGGTGCTTTGCTAGGTGGTCAAATGATTGAGCAGGTGGGCCTAGCAAATATTGCTTATGTTGGTGCTGTTTTAGCCCTAATAGCACTGCTTGGCTTTTTCTGGAAGGCTCGTTTGCTCAAGTGAGTGTGCGTCGTATAGTTCCTTAAATTTCAAGCTTCTACATCAAACTTTCTTAGGTATTTGCCCGAAAGTTTTGTAGGGTGCTAGAATAGGTCTTTTGACGTCTATTCTTGTTACGGGGATCGCATGGATCATCAGTTATCTTTACACAAAGACAAAATTAAGTTTGTCCTTTTCGAGGGCGTACACCAAAATGCGTTGGATGTTTTACACAGCAATGGTTATACCAATATTGACTACCATAAAAAAGCCTTAGAGGGTCAGGAGTTATTAGATGCGGTTAAGGATGCGCATTTTATTGGTATTCGCTCCCGTACACAGATGACTGCTGAGGTGTTTGCTGCTGCTAAGAAGTTAGTCGCTTTAGGCTGCTTCTGTATTGGTACTAATCAAGTCGATTTAAAGGCGGCTAGAGAGCTTGGTGTGCCCGTATTTAATGCACCATTCTCTAATACTCGTTCTGTGGCTGAGCTGGTATTAGCTGAGATCATTATGTTATTCCGTAAAATTCCCGCGATGAATATGACATTACACCGCGGTGGCTGGAATAAATCAGCTACTGGTAGTTACGAGGCGCGCGGTAAGAGATTAGGTATTGTCGGTTACGGTCACATCGGTACTCAAATCGGTATTTTGGCTGAGGCCTTAGGTATGCATGTCTACTATTATGATGTTGAAGCTAAGTTACCTTTAGGCAATGCAACACCGGTAAATACGCTCGAAGAGTTATTAAATATGAGTGATGCGGTTACCTTACATGTACCTGAGGATGCGACAACTTTCAATATGATGAATGCTGCGCGTATTGCTCAGATGAAAAAAGGGGCTCACTTAATTAATGCTTCTCGCGGCACGGTGGTTGATATTGATGCGTTAGCAGCTGCTATTAAGGATGAGCATATTGGTGGTGCGGCGATCGATGTTTTCCCTGTTGAGCCTAAATCTAACGATGACGAGTTTGTTAGTGCCCTACGAGGTTTAGATAATGTGCTTTTAACTCCGCATATTGGTGGTTCTACGCAAGAAGCGCAAGCTAATATCGGTATTGAGGTAGCTAATAAACTAGTGAAGTACTCCGATAACGGTAGTACCTTGTCTGCAGTCAATTTCCCAGAGGTTTCTTTACCTATTGGCGACGGTGAAACTCATCGTTATATGCACATTCACGAAAATAAGCCTGGTGTACTTAATGCGATTAACCAGATTTTCATGAAAGACCATATCAATATTATTGGTCAATATTTACAGACTGATCCTGAAATTGGTTATGTAGTGATTGATGTTCAGTCTGAAAATCCGGAATTAGCCATCAGCATGTTAAAGAGTGTGCCTGGTACTATCCGTACTCGCGTGATTTACTAAAGCTATACCTGATTTAGCTAGCTTGAGTTAGTTCGGCTAGTTCTATAGAGGGTGCTGTGTTTCTTTGGACACAAGCACCCTTATTCTTTTCAAAATTCCTTACTCAGATTAGGTGAGTTTTTTTATGACAGCTCAGCAACACACAGTTAGGCAAAAGCCATTTACTGTTATCGAGCGCTTTGTATACGCTTTTTTCTTTGAAATTTTTGGTATTGGTATTAGTACGCCGCTTTTTGCCTGGTTAACAGGCACACCTATGACTGATATGGGCGTGATTGCCGTTGTTGTGGCGGTGATGGCTTTACTTTGGAATATGCTGTTTAATTCCATTTTTGATACTTGGCTAAAGCGTAATCACCTCAGTAAAAATACTCGCCTTAGAATACTTCATGCTCTTTTGTTTGAAGCAGGGCTGATCTGCGGAGCACTGCCGTTTATTATGTGGTGGTTGAATGCCAGCTTATGGGAGGCACTCAGTCTTGATATTGGTCTGATCCTATTCTATTTACCTTATACTTATATTTATAGTTTAGTGTACGATAGCCTTAGAAAGCGCTTTTGGGGTCGTATTAAAGAGTAGGAAAAAAGTAATTATGGAGCAGTTAGAGTTCTTTGAGATTCCGAGTCCTTGTATCAATATCTGTGAATCAAATGATCGTGGTTATTGTAAGGGTTGTTATCGTAGTCGCGAGGAGCGTCAGATGTGGACTCTGATGTCTGAACCTGAGAAGCGAGAGGTATTGAGGCTCTGTAGTTTACGTAAAAAGCGTTCTGAGCAGCAAATGCTACTTGAACAGCTACGAAGAGTTGAGGGGACCTAATAGTAGCTCCCCTCTTTATAAAGTTTAGAGTGGCAGTTGACTACTGCCGTTTTCTAATCCCCAAGCCCAAGTAATTAATTTCTCAGCATTCTCTTTCGTACCAGCGTTATTGTAATTAACTAGGCGCTTTACCTTAGCCTCAATTTCATCACGTGAGAGAGTGTTGCCAGGATCCCCTTTAGGATCGTGAACAAAGGCACTTAACTCACGGCCGTCAGTCGTTGTTACCTTAACCTTACCTAGCCATTTTGCTGGATAGGCATCGTCAATCTCCGTATCTAAGGTCATACTGACTTTTTGTCGGAAGCTATCAATACGCTCATCACCCAGAGCACGTTCAAACTCGTCTAAACCGGCAAAGCCATTGTGTGCTAATACTCCTAAAACCGTACCCATAGAGAACTTTGATTGGTGAACTGTTTGCGGCTTATCCACTGCACCAAGCACATCAATCGCTGCTTGATGGACAAAGGTTTTTACCTCCGCAATATCATCAACAGCTAGGTCATTTGCTTGCATTACTGCCCATAAAGCATCAGCAGCAGGGTGAGTGTGGCGGCAAGAAGCATGGTATTTAAATGAGGTTTCCAGTAAAGCCCAACGTTGACCAAAGCGTTCAATCAACTTGTCGGTTTTAGGCGCTTTACTAAAAGCGGTACCCATGCCTTTCTCACCTTCAAAAATATCCTCTGCACCACTAAAGCCTTTAGCAGCAAGGGAGGCGGCCATAACACCATTGGCAGAAGCCATGGCTGTATGCAATTGCTTAGAGTCCGCAGCAGTTTTTAAGAACTCCCATAAACCGGCAGCCTGAGTACCGGCGCTACCTAAGGCATCTTGCATTTGACTGGTGTTTAAGCGTAGCAAGCGACCTACAGTGACTGCAGAGGCTATGGTGCCAGCAGTGGCCGTAGTGTGGAAAACTTTATAGTGTGATCGACCTAAGAACTCACCCACTCGAATGCCTACCTCATAACCTACGACACAAGCAGTTAGCAACTCCTTACCACTAGCACCTAGTTCTTGAGCCATAGCAATAGCGGGAGGGAAAACGACACAAGCGGGGTGAAAGACTGAACTATTGTGTAAGTCATCTTGTTCGACCATATGAGCGGCAGCGGCATTCACCATAGCAGCAAAGTAGGGGCTGGTTTTTTTGCCGCTAGGGATGAGCTGTGCTGAACCATCACTTGGGCCTTGCTCTTTAGCGAAGGCGGCAATTTTTTGTACTGGTGGCTCAGTTGAGCCAGCATACATAGAACCTAGGGTATCAAGCAGTAAGTCCTCACAGCGACGAATTACCTCTGTAGGAATATCCTCAAACTGTAGATTAGCAGCAAATTCAGCAACAATACGACTGGAAGTACTCATAAAGACCTCTTAGAATGAGCGTGGTAAACCAAGAATATGCTCAGCTACGAATGAGTAAATTAAGTTCGTAGAAATAGGAGCAACTTGATATAAACGAGTTTCGCGGAATTTACGCTCAACATCGTATTCGTTAGCAAAACCAAAGCCACCGTGGAATTGTAAGCAAGCATTAGCAGCTTCCCAAGAGGCGTCAGCCGCTAGTAATTTAGCCATATTAGCTTGGGCACCACATGGTTTGTGCTCATCAAATAGACGAGCTGCTTCATAGCGCATTAGGCTAGCAGCCTCAATATTAATAAATGCCTTAGCAATAGGGAACTGTACACCCTGGTTTTGGCCGATTGGGCGACCAAAAACGACGCGCTCTTTAACATATTCAGTTACTTTGTCGATGAACCAATAACCATCACCAATACACTCGGCAGCAATTAGAGTACGTTCGGCGTTAAGGCCATCAAGAATATAGCGAAAGCCTTTGCCTTCTTCACCAATTAAGTTTTTTTCTGGAATTTCTAAGTTATCGAAAAATAGCTCGTTAGTCTCGTGATTGACCATATTAGGAATAGGTTGTACAGTCATGCCGTTTGCCATCGCTTCTTTGATATCAACGATAAAAATAGACATGCCATCAGCTTTGCGCTGAACTTCTTCTAGTGGCGTAGTACGTGCCAATAAGATCATTAGGTCTGAGTTAAGTACGCGAGAAATCCATACCTTTTGACCGTTAATGATATAACGACCGTCTTTTTTAACTGCCGTTGTTTTTAGTTTGGTGGTGTCAGTACCGGTGGTTGGCTCAGTTACTGCCATTGACTGAAGGCGTAGCTCGCCTGAGGCGATTTTTGGTAAATATAACTGTTTTTGGGCTTCGGAACCGTGACGTAATAATGTACCCATATTGTACATTTGACCGTGACATGCGCCAGAATTACCCCCGTTGCGGTTAATTTCCTCCATAATAACAGAAGCTTCGGTCAAGCTTAGACCTGAACCTCCGTATTCTTCAGGAATCAATGCAGCTAACCAGCCTGCGTCGGTTAGTGCTTTTACGAATTCGCTAGGGTAACCACGTTCTTCGTCAACTTTGCGGAAGTACTCAGCAGGGAACTCATTGCATAAATCACGAATTGCATCGCGGATGTCTTGGTATTTGTCGTCAGTTCTAGTCATGTTATTTTAATCTTTATTTCTTATGTTAAAAATGTTGTTAGAACCACTATGCCCTATACCTTTTGATAAGGCTATTGCCAATTCATAAAGTTTGACTTTAATAAAATAAAAGGAAGAGTTTGTAATGTCCATGTATTTTGATTTAACCGATATGCGATTGATGTTGAATATTGCCGAGGTTAAAAGTCTAACTAAAGCCGCAGAGCGGACTTTCTTGTCCTTACCTGCGGCAAGCCATAGGATCAAGAATCTGGAAAATAGTATTGGTACGGAGCTGCTATACAGAAGTAGTCAGGGCGTGACCTTAACACCAGCCGGTGAGGTATTTGTAGAGCACGCTAAGCTAGTGTCTCAACAGTTACAGTATTTACGTGGGGACATGAAGGAGTACGCAGAGGGTATACGCGGTAGAATTCGAGTCTATGCTAATACCACCGCAATGAGTGAGTTTATGCCTCGGGTCTTAGGACGTTATTTGACTTTACAGCCAGATGTGAGTATAGAGCTGCGAGAGCGTTTAAGTATTGAAATTGTGCAGGCCGTGACGGAAGGTCACGCTGATATTGGCGTTGTTGCTGGGCTTGATGAGGCAGTTACAAGAAACTTAGACTGTCTGCCTTATCGAGTCAATAGATTAAGCTTTGTTGCTCATCCCTCGCATCCATTGGCTCAAGAAAAATCCATTGAGTTTAGCGAGACCTTAGATGAGAGCTATGTTTGTCTTTCTGAGTGGAGTGCGATTCATGGCTTTTTGCTCAAGGCAGCCACTAATCTTGGTCGTACATTAAGGTACCGAGTCGAGGTTAGTAGTTTTGAGGCAGTTTGTCGTATGGTTGAAGCAAAAGTGGGTGTTAGTGTTATCCCAGAAACGGCGATTGACCGTTATGCTCAAACAATGGATATCGTTAAAATTCCTTTAAACGATACTTGGGCAAAACGGCAGCTACAAGTTTGTTTAAGACCTGGGGAAAAATTGCCGAGTTTTGCTCAGCCGTTGCTTGATTTACTTTTAGAGGATACCGAGCAAAGCACATCAGACTCTGCACTTTCAATCTAATCAAGGTGGAGTTAAGCGAAGCGCAATTCACTAATCCCCTCAGATAAGGCAAGATAGAACGATACATAATAATAGTTAATCTTTAAAAGGTCATATTAATGAGTGAAGTTAATCTACAAGAATGGGTGGGACGACAGAAACGAGTAACGGATTTTATCAGCGCCGCTCATGCAAACAAAATTGCTTATAGCGTCAATGCACCGGTGCCCGCTGAGGGTGGTGAGTTGCCACATCTATGGCATTGGGCATACTTTATTGAAGCGGTACCCTTGAATGAGGTAGGTGGTGATGGTCATCCAGCGCGAGGTGGTTTTTTACCGCCAGCCGATAATAGAAACCGTATGTGGGCAGGTGGTCGTTTAAATTTTGTACGCAGTTTAGTGATTGGTAAGGAAGCGACTTGCATTACTACGATCAAGGCTGTTGTAGAAAAAGAGGGCCGTACGGGTAAGTTACTCTTTGTGACACTTGAGCATCGTTATGAGCAAGAGGGCGAGATTTGTATTAGTGAAGAACAAGATATTGTGTATCGTGAGCCAAGTGCTCCAAAGCTAGTAGGTGATATGCCTGCGCCGAACGCAGAGTGGTCACAAGAGGTTAAACCTACTCCTGTCATGCTCTTTAGATATTCTGCAGTGACATTTAATGGGCATCGTATCCATTATGATTATCCCTATGCCAATGATGTTGAAGGTTATCCGGGGTTAGTGGTTCATGGTCCATTGATTGCAACGAAGGTTCTACAGTCTTTTACTGAAGCAAACCCTCAGAAAGAGGTGAGTTATTTTGCTTTCCGTGGTGTGCGTCCATTACTCGGTAGCAATGCCTTCAAGGTAGAAGG
>CANROD010000015.1 GCA_947632105.1 uncultured Oligella sp.
GCTGACTCCGGATGCCAACTACGCATATTGTGCAAACTACAGTCCGGATGGGTAATATAAAGCGTACTGCCTACCAAAACAATCCTCTCTCTATCCTGAATATTAAATAACATATTAATATGAACCTAACTCCTAAAAGTCCCAGTATTTACCCTATACTTTATTTAAGGTAGCTATGTTTTAATTAATAAAGTTAAATTTCTTGCTTAAAATCAATCCTTTCAATCCATCAATCTTTGAACACCATTCACTATGCAATATCTAAAAGTACTACTGACGACCACATCTCTTATTGCTTTATCAGCATGCGCCAGCACAACGGCTCATGATTCTACAGCCAATCGTAACCCTCAACCCGATACCCACAAAGTCGCCACTAATACCGCTTCCAATGACAGTCCAAGTAATTCGATCCTGAGTGCTGATTTTGAAAGCCACCCTTTAAGTGCTAATAAAAGTGTTTTTATTGAAGAAGTTGCTGAGCGTTATGGAGTACCAGCTAATTACGTTGAGAACCTAGTCAACTCAGCCCAAATCAATAGCCAAACTCAACGACTAATGACCCCCAGCAACAAAGGTCGAGTAAAGCGTTCTTGGACTACCTACAGAAATCGCGTGATGGATCCAATCCGTATCCGTGGTGGTAAAAGTTTTATGCAAAGAAATGCCTCTACCTTAGCTGAGGTAGAGCAAAAGTACGGTATACCTGCAGAGATTATTGGCAGTATCATCGGCGTTGAAACCGTTTACGGCAACTACATGGGTAATTTTAAATTATTAGATTCACTATACACCCTGGGCTTCCATCATCCGGATCCTAGCCGTCCTGATCGTCACCAGTCTTTCCGTAACCAATTAGCTGCTCTGATCAAATTAGACTATCAAGGCAAGATCAATGCAAACACTGAATTAGGCTCTTTTGCTGGGGCTACTGGTTTACCACAATTTATGCCGATTAGTATTATGTACTATGCAGTTGATGGAGACAGCGACGGACGCATTGACTTGCGTCATAGTGAAACAGATGCCATTCACTCTGTGGCAAACTTTTTGGTCGAACATGGTTGGCAAGCTGGTATGCCCGTTTTTGCTCCTGCCAGTTTACCAAACAGCCCAGCAGCCGTTGAAGGGAAAGGCTTAGAGCCCACGCTAACCTGGCAAGAACTACAGCATCAAGGCTCTACTAGCAGTTCAGGCAATGCCTCTTGGAAGAACGGTCGCAATTTAGGTGTAATCAATCTAATGGATGAAACCCAAGGTAGAAATGAATATCGCATTGCGACACAAAATTTTTTCGTGATTACCAAATACAATAACAGTTATTTTTATGCCGCCTCAGTTGCTGATTTTGCTCAGACTCTAAAATAAACTAGGTGAAAAACTAAAAGCAGGACCATACTAGATCCGAAACGTTCATCCAGAACGTCGGATCTAAATACATTGAAAACACGAGAAGTAATACAAAAATAGCTATAAAAGCCAAAATAATACGCATCTCTCTTAAGCTCACAATTAATTAATTTATGGCGATAGCAGGTGTTCTACCTCTATGTATGGATCGCTCCACAATGGGCCAATTAGCTAGCACAGCCAGCACGCTCAATATAATTGATAATATCCACATCAGGTCATAATTACCAAATCGGTCATAAAAAGCACCGCCCATCCACACTCCCATAAATGAGCCTACTTGATGACTAAAGAAGGCAATACCCCCTAGCATCGACAAATGGCGAACACCAAATATCTGCGCAATAATAGCATTTGTTGCAGGCACAGTAGAAAGCCACAAAAAACCCATCGCCATTGAAAACAAATAAACACTCAACGGACTTATTGGAATCATTAAGAACAGTGCAATGATGCCCCCTCGTAAGCCATATATACCAACTAATAAATAGCGTTTTTGAAAGCGCTGCCCGAGTGAGCCGACGAGGTAACTACCAAAGATATTAAATAGACCGATTAAAGCCAAGGACAAACTAGCTACCTCAGGCCCCAAACCATTGTCCTTGATATATCCAGGTAAATGCACGGCAATGAAAACCACCTGAAAACCACAAACAAAATAGCCTAATATCAATAATATATAACTACGATAAGTAAGCGCCTCTTTGGCTGCTGCGCCAATGCTTTGCTCACTTTCAATACCACTTGCGGCACCTTCTTCTGATGAAACCCAAGAAATTCGCTCTCTCAATAGGCAAGCAAGAGGAATAATCATTAAAGAAAATAGCGCTAAAATGACGAGTGCTAACTGCCAACCACTTTGACTAATAAGCGTATTAGAAATAGGTAACATCATAAACTGCCCAAACGAACCGGTCGCAGAGGCTACACCCATCGCCCAAGAGCGTTGAGCAGCACTAATATGACGTCCAATAACCCCAAATATAATGATATAGGTTGTAGCCGCTTGAGCTACACCCAAAACTACACCGGCAGTTAGAATAAATATCAAAGGCGTAGTTGCGTAGGCCATCCCTAGAAGACCCAAAGCATAACAAATCGCCCCCGGCACAATGACCTTTAAAGCCCCATAGCGATCAGCCAGCATACCAGCAAAAATACCGACAATACCCCACACAAGATTTTGGAGCGCGATAGCAAAGGAAAACACCTCTCGCTCCCAACCGTGAGCTTGACTAATAGGCAGTAGCCATAGCCCGAAGCCATGACGAATACCTATAGATAAGGTGACAATCAGACCGCCACAAAGCAAAATCCGTTGTACTGACAATTTATTTTGTACAACAACACCCATCTACTCCCCCTCCGGAATATAGATTCAATTTTGTTTTTTATCAGCATTTTTGAGTGTAGGCCAAGCTTTACTTAAATAGTAGAACATAGACCATAGCGTTAGAATAGCAGCTACAAAAATCAGTACATTACCAACGATTACTAGATTAACGCCAAGCACTGTTTGATAAACCATCAAACAAGGAATAGCCGCCATCTGTGCTGCGGTCTTAAACTTACCGAGCCAATTGACCGCTACACTACTACGTGCACCAACGCTCGCCATCCATTCACGTAAAGCAGAGATTGTCAGTTCACGGCCAATAATAATTAAAGCAATATAAGACTCTACCCTACCTAAATCTAATAGAATTAGTAAGGCTGCACAGACCATTAACTTATCTGCTACTGGGTCTAAAAAAGCTCCAAAGGCCGATGTTTGATTCCAGCGACGAGCCAAATAGCCATCAAGCCAATCGGTAATAGCGGCTATTACAAAGGCAGTTGCACCAAGCCAGTCTCGTACAGAAAGAGTTAAGCTATCCAAAGGCAAATAATATAAGCCGATGAATAAAGGAATGATGGCTATTCTAAGCCAAGTAAGAATAATGGGTAAGTTCATTGATTTCATAGCAGCTATATTACCACCGAAAAGACTAATTCACACTAAAACCAATTAACGTAGTGCTTCATAAATTCGTTGAGCCATTGAGAGAGAAATACCTTCAACAGAGGCTAAATCATCTACTGTGGCATTAACCACACCATTAAAACCACCAAAACGGGCCAATAGACGTTGACGGCGCTTTGGTCCGACCCCTTCAATTTCTTCTAAACGCGATACATTTCTGGCTTTAGCTCGCTTACTACGCATGCCAGTAATAGCAAAGCGATGTGCTTCGTCACGAATTTGTGCAATGAGTAATAAAGCCTTAGAGCTTATGCCTAACTCAACAGGCAGTCGTGAATCAGCGAAGATTAAGGTTTCTAGGCCAACCTTACGTCCCTCACCCTTAGCCACCCCGACAATCATAGATATATCCAAGCCTAAATCTGTAAAAACTTGACGTGCTACTTCAACTTGACCTTTACCACCATCAATTAGCACAATATCAGGCATCGATTCTGACTCATAACCATGCGCATAACGTCGCTGTAAAACCTGTCTCATAGCGGCATAATCATCACCTCCAGTGATACCGGCAATATTAAATCGACGATAAAATGAGGGCTGCATGTCATGGTTTTGATAGACGACACAGGAGGCTTGAGTTGCCTCCCCATGGCTATGGCTAATATCAAAGCACTCTATACGCAAATGAGCCAAGGCCTCAGGATCTAAACCTAAAGCCAACAGCTCAGCTAAAGCTTCTGTACGTTCCTGCATCTGACCCGCCTCAGCAGAGCGACGTTGTAAAGCAATTTGCGCATTACGCTGCGCCTGATCTAACCAATTTTTACGTACCCCACTTGGCCTCGTGATAACTTGCGTTCGTACTCTACCCTCTTGCGTCAACAATAATAAAAGCTCAGGATCAGGTAAAAGATGAGAAGAAATAATAATAGGTGGCAACTGATGGTCTAAGTAATGACTCGCCACAAAAGCAGCCAACACCTCACTCGGCTCATCGCCATTAATATGGCTTGGAAAAATTGGCTTATCTCCTAAGTGACGGCCTGCCCTAACCATCGCTAAATTGACACAGTAATTACCATCGTACTGCTCAACAGCAATGATGTCCACATCACTCTCATCGCTCGACTCCATTGCCTGCTGTTGCATTAAGGTCGCTAAGGATTTCATCTGATCACGAAACATCGCTGCACGCTCAAACTGCAATTCATTAGATGCCTCTAGCATCTTCTTCTCTAACCTGCTGAGCACCTCGTTTGACTCACCATGTAATACCTTAACAGCATGCTCAACATCCGCTTGATACTCTTCTTTAGAGATTAGATTGACACAGGGTGCCGAGCATCGTTGAATTTGATACAGCAAACAGGGTCTAGAACGATTAGAAAAAACACTATCCTCACAGGTTCGCAGGCGAAAAATCTTCTGCAATAACTGCATACTATCTCGCACTGCCCATGAGTTGGGATAAGGGCCAAAAAAATGACCGCTTTTATTAGTAGAACCACGATAGTAAACCATACGCGGCGACTCATGGTCTGTAAACCTCAGATAAGGGTAGGACTTATCATCACGGAACAAGATATTGTATTTTGGCTGCAAGCGTTTAATTAAATTAATTTCTAATATCAACGCCTCAGCTTCTGAGTCAGTAATTGTGATATCCACACTTGCCACGCGCGCCACCATATGGGCTATGCGCGGACTTTGTAAGTTTTTTTGAAAATACTGAGAGACTCGTTTTTTTAAGTCCTTAGCCTTACCGACGTACAAAACCTCCCCATCTGCTGCAATGTGTCGATAGACACCCGGCAAATTAGGCAAATCTTTTAAAAATCCTTGGATATCAAAAGCTACTGACTCAGAACTCATTGTCTTTTTCTAACCACAATATCAATAAATACTCTTAACAAGCCTCAGAAGCTAACTGCTCCAAAGTTTGTCTAGCTTTAACATAACGAGAGTCATTATGTAATTGCTGCCAATTCATTACTGTATCAGCAGCTTTAGGTACTAAATTATTGAGACGTTGAATGGACTCTACGCTTACTTGATGCTCTAGCTGTGCGAGTAACTTATCCGCTAAATCTGGACGATTACATACCAAGACCATATCGCAACCCGCAACAAAAGCTGCATTAGCACGTTCGACAATACCGCCAACGACAGAAGCCCCCTCCATTGTCAGGTCATCCGAAAAAACCATTCCTTGATAACCCATACGTTCGCGCAATACCTCTTGAACCCAAAACTTGGAAAAACCTGCTGGCATCGAATCGACCTTTTCGTAAATCACATGAGCCGGCATCAATGATGGCAACTTCAAATGACCTAAGGCCACATAAGGCTTAACATCCTCTTCCCAAATCTCATCAAACTCGCGACTATCTATTGGAATAGCCACGTGTGAATCGGCCTCAACAAATCCATGTCCAGGAAAATGCTTACCGCACGCAGCCATGCCTGCTTCTGCTAAGCCATCAATCAATGCCCCAGAAAGCATCGCTACTGCCTCAGGATCACGATGAAAAGCACGATTACCAATTACATCACTGACTCCGTAGTCCAAATCTAATACTGGGGTAAAGGAAAAATCAACACCACAAGACAACAACTCGGCAGCCAGTACATAACCAACCTCATGCGCTAAAATCAATGCCGCTTTTTGATTACGATCCCATAACTGACCTAATTCAGCCATCGCCGGTAAAGCAGTAAAACCCTCGGTACGACAACGTTGCACTCGACCGCCCTCATGGTCAATCGCAATTAATAAGGGCTCATCACGCACCTCATGAATCTGACGACACAACTCTGTCAATTGCTTAGGATCTTGATAATTACGGGCAAATAAGATGACCGCTCCCACAAGCGGATTTTTTAAACGCTCAATCTCGCTGCTTTGCAAACATAAACCCTCTACATCAACCATTACAGGACCTAGAGCTATTGTTAAATTCTTGTTATTTGATGACATAAACTGCCTTTAAACATCTGTAAAAATAATCAACTACTTGCGCTCTACAATCACAAGCGCCATTGCTAAATCTGACTCGTCAGTGAGAGAAACATGCACCTCTCCAAAACGTGCATCATACCAATTCTTTAAATCACCTGATAAAACAACCATAGGCTTACCACTCGGCGCATTAAGCGTTTGCATGGCGGACCAATACATTGGCATCCTCATGCCCAAGCCAATCGCCTTAGAAAAAGCCTCTTTGGCCGCAAAACGCGTTGCCAAGAAAGTAATTCCACGATGCGGATCACGATCATAACGTCGCTGAAACTTTTCTCGTTCACCGGCGCCTAAAATTCGCTTTAAAAAACGCTCTCCATGCCTATCAAAAGCCTTTTGAATACGTTCAATATAAATCAAATCCGTACCAATCCCGGCGATTGCGGCTGCGACAGGCGTTTGCTGTGGGTCTAAAACGCTAGGATCCAACATCTAAATGACCTCTAAATAAGTAAGTTACTTGACGTCATCCGGCAACTTTAAAAAAGTATCACGATAATGACGTAGCTCCTCAATTGACTCGTAAATATCAGCTAAAGCCTCATGACGTCCCTTTTTAACAACACCTCGATGAACCTCTGGATGCCAACGCTTAGCCAATTCTTTTAGCGTACTCACATCAAGATTACGATAATGGAAAAAACGCTCAAACTCAGGCATATACTTAAACATAAAACGGCGATCTTGACTGACCGTATTACCGCAAAGCGGTGAAGCGCCTTTGTTAACATGCTGACTCAGAAACTCAATTAATTGCTGCTCAGCCTCGGCCTCTGTTGTGTGTGACGCTCTAACTCGCTCAGTTAAACCTGTGCGCCCGTGTGTCGTGGTATTCCACTCATCCATTGCATCCAGCACCTCATCTGACTGATGGATCACAATGACCGGACCCTCCGCTACAACTGTTAAATCGGGCTCAGTTACCACTACAGCCACCTCCAACACTCGTTCAATTTCCGGATCTAAACCACTCATCTCCATATCCAACCAAATTAAACGAAGGTCTCTTGATGCCATAAATACTTCCTTTTGATTTAATATAATGTTTATCTAGTATTGTCGCACAGATATATTGTTTATACAGGACCCCATGCAAGCACATCATTTTACCTTTTTATTTATTACGTTGATTATTTTGGATTTCGGAATTCGCACTTGGTTGAATATTCGTCAAATCCGTTATATCTCTATGCATGCCACTACAGTGCCAGAGGAGTTTGTTGATCGCATCAGTCTCAAAAGCCATCAACGTGCCGCACGTTATAGTTTAGAGCGTCTAAGACTAAGCCAAATTGAGGTTTTTTATGATGTAATCGTATTATTAGGTTTTACCATCCTAGGGGGGCTTAATTGGTTATTTCAGGCCTTTAGCCTTGCAACAGGAGCCACACTGATTAAATCTTTAGTCTTTATCATTGTGGTCCAAGCTATTCTGAGCTTACTCAGTTTGCCTTTTTCCATCTACAAAACCTTTAGGCTTGAACAAAAGTACGGTTTTAATCGAATGACAATAGGCTTGTTTATCAAAGACACGGTAACTAACCTTTTATTATCACTCGTCTTAGGTAGCGTTATTCTTATTGCTATCCTCTATCTAATGCAAAGCACTGAGCTCTGGTGGCTCTGGGCCTGGTTTGTTGTATTAGGCTTTATGGCACTAATGATGTACATCGCACCAACTTGGTTAATGCCTTTATTTAATAAATTTACTCCCCTCGAAGAAGGTGATGTAAAGGTCAAGATTGAGCGTTTAGCTGAGCGATGTAATTTTGAGCTTAGCGGTTTATTTGTTATGGATAACTCTAAACGCAGCTCGCATGGCAATGCCTTTTTTACCGGTTTTGGTAAAAATCGCCGTATTGTCTTTTTTGATACCTTACTCAGTAAGCTAAAAGCCAGTGAAATCGAGGCCATTATGGCTCACGAATTAGGCCATTTTAAGCATAAACACATTATTAAGCGCTTAGCAATGATGGTACTAGGCAGCTTTATCTTTTTTGCCGTGCTTGGTTTTGTTAGTGATAAAAATTGGTTTTACGATGGTTTAGGTATCACTCTTCCCGAGCATGGGAGTTACTACGCGCTTACGCTGATTTTATTTTCTTTAGTACTACCAGTTTTTACCTTTTGGCTGACACCGCTCAATAGCCGCTTATCACGTCGTGATGAATTTGAGGCAGATGCTTTTGCTGCTAAGCATAGTGATGCTAATGACCTAATCTCAGCATTAGTTAAGCTATACGATGAAAATGCTAACACCCTCACTCCGGATCCGGCATTTTCAGCCTATTACGATAGTCATCCTCCAGCCATTATTCGTATTCAACACCTCAAAAGTCTGATGGGAGTCCACGCATGATGCAAGGACGTATTATCTCTGCCCATGGGCGACATTATGTAGCGCGAGTAGAGGATCAATTATGGCATTGTTATACTCGCGGTAAGAAGGCAGGGATATGCGTCGGTGATTACGTAGAAATTTCAGCCCAAGGTAGCAATGAGGCCCGCATAGAAAAAGTACTAGAGCGTAAAAACTTACTCTACCGTAGTGATGAAATGCGCAGTAAGCAATTTGCAGCTAACGTTGATGTTCTACTGCTTATCACGGCGGTTGAACCAAAGTTCTCTGATGACTTGTTAGGTCGTGCCCTAGCCGCGGCATGGTGCGAAGATCTACAGCCTTATATTATTTTAAATAAAGTTGATCTGAACAAAGGTATCGTAGAAGCACGTGAAAGATTAACACGCTATCAGGAGCTAGGTGTCGAGATCATTGAATGCAGTATTCACGAACCAGACGATCTTACCGCTAAGCTACTGCCAAAAATAAATGGACAGACCGCCATACTGCTTGGTCAAAGCGCTATGGGTAAATCCAGCATTTTAAATGTACTTGTACCAACGGCCAAAGCCCACACCCAAGAGCACTCACACGCACTTGGTGCAGGCCGTCACACTACAACAAAGACTGAACTCTATGACATCAAAGAAAATGGTGAAATTATTGCTTCTCTAATTGACTCGCCAGGTTTTCAAAACTTTGGTCTGCTGCATTTAAGTGACGCAGAAATTGTTAAAGGCTTCCCTGAGTTTAAAGAGACTATAAAAAACTGCCGCTTTTATAACTGCCGTCACCTGCGCGAACCGGGCTGTGCCGTAACTCATGCCTTAAACGAAGGTCAAGTCCATCCTGAACGCTATGCACTCTATGAACGTATTATTGCCGAAAATGATGCAGCACCAAAATGGTAGGTATATACAGCAAGCTAGCTGATGAACTAGCGAGCTTGCTGTATACGTTGGTATAGATTACGCAGGATTGAAGCTGTCGCACCCCAAATAAAGTGGTTGGCCCAAGTAACCCCGTAATAGCTAAATGGCAAGGCAGTATTAGGGGTAGTATAAAGACGATAGTTATTTGGATCCGTCAGATAGCTCAAAGGCACTAAGAAAACCTCTTCAACCTCTCTACTATCAATCATAAAGTCAGATACCTCGGAAAGCCACCCTAGGTAAGAGCTCATAGCAAAACCGGTGCCTGTGTAAAAAATTGGCATCTCACCAAAAACGGCAATTTTAGAGCGTTCAACCCCTATTTCTTCCTCAGTTTCACGTAGTGCAGCATCCTCGAGATCCTTATCTCTTTCATCAAATCGACCTCCGGGGAAACTAATCTGTCCACGATGATTTCTAAGCTTTGATGAACGCTTAGTTAACACAACTTGCTGTTGATTATCCTTAAGGACAAGAGGAATTAATACGCCGGCCTCAATAAAACTACTTTTAGTGACGGCCTTTTGTGAATTCCACTGTCTAACTAACTGATCTTCCTGCCAAATATACTCTGGAGCAAAAGCACGCTGAATTAATTCAGGCAACTCATCACCACCAATCACAGGCAAACCGAAACCTGCTGATTCTGAAGGTTGAATTAAAGGATTAAAATCAGGAGACGACCTAGAAATGAGGTCTTGTGCTTTGCTCATTAAATTAATAATTAGAATTATTTAATAGATATCAATAGCTTATATTATATAACTCAAATAATATTAAGCAACACACAAAAAGGAAGCAATTACTGATATTACCAAAGAAGCAACAGTTTAACTAAAAAAAAGCATGTCCTCAAATAAACTGAGAACATGCCTTTAGAGAGAAAAACTCGCTAGATCTGTTAGCTAAAAATTATTTAGCAACAGTTTTACGAACTAACTTCTCTTTAATACGAGCAGCCTTACCAGAACGGTTACGTAGGTAGTAAAGCTTAGCGCGGCGAACTGCGCCACGGCGTTTAACTTCGATTGAAGCGATTTGCTGAGAGTACAACTGGAAGGTACGCTCAACGGCTTCACCCGATGAAATCTTGCGAACAGTAAAAGCAGAGTTTAAACCACGGTTGCGCTTAGCAATAACCACGCCTTCGTAGGCCTGAGTACGCTTACGAGTACCCTCAATTACGTTAACGTTTACCACAACGGTATCACCAGGACCGAATTCAGGTAATGTTTTACCTTCGGTAAGACGCTGAATCTCTTCCTGTTCAAGAGTTTGAATTAAATTCATTATGGACCCCAAAAAATCCAAACCATCATTCGCAACGAAAATGCTCCATGCCACTCTTGTTCTTAGTTGACTATAAGTGGACGATGTAAATCACAAACCTATGTAATTTAATTGCCAGAGGATGAGTAAGCCAAATATTTTACCCTTAGAATCAGTTGCTTGTCAATTATTAGAGCATATAAACCCAAGCTTTGAAGTGCTCTGTTGTAATCTAATATCTACTAAAACTTATTGATGGGAATTTTAAAGTAAGTCGTACCATTATCCTCTGCCGGAGGAAATTCACCAGCACGCATATTAAGCTGCACAGACGGTAAAAGTAACTTAGGCATTGATAAAGTAGCATCTCGTTCAGTGCGCATCTTTACAAAGATATCTTCACTTACCCCTGCACCAACATGGACATTATTGTCACGCTGTTCTTTAATGCTCGTTTTACATTGAAAATAATCTCGCCCTTCTGCTTTATAATCGTGGCATAAATACACCACTGTGTCGTCAGGTAACTCAAAAAGCCTTTGTATGGAGCGATAAAGCGTCTGCGCATCTCCTCCTGGAAAATCACAACGTGCTGTGCCGTAATCTGGCATAAATAAGGTATCACCGACAAATACAGCATTTTCAATCACATAGCTTAAACAAGCTGGGGTATGGCCTGGCGTATGGATAACTTGGCCACTGAGTTCTCCAATTTTAAAGCTATCACCATGCTTAAAGATATGATCAAACTGACTGCCATCACGCAGAAAACTACTTTCAGCATTAAATATATCGCCAAAGACATTCTGCACGCTGGTGATGTACTCACCAATCGCTGTGCTTCCCCCTACATGCGCTTTTAAATAAGGCGCAGCTGACAAATGATCAGCATGGATATGAGTTTCTAATAACCACTCTACCTCTAGCTCCTGCTCTCTGATGTAGCTAATAATTTGATCTGCTATGGCTGTTGAAGTACGCCCCGCCGCATGATCATAATCTAAAACAGAATCAATAATAGCCGCTTTTTTAGTAGCAGAATCACTAACGACGTAGCTATAGGTATAGGTATCGGCATGAAAAAACTCTTGTACTTGCATCGGCTCCTCTCCCAAATATTGACTATGATTTTTAATAGCCTCTCAAAAGCGATAGTTAAAAGCAAAATCCATAAACTTATTATAAGCCTCAGAATGTACGCTTTTTTTATTTACTAAAAAATACAAAGGTCGATGTAGCGCGTTCAAGCCCTTAACAGACAGAACTTTAATCTTTTTTAATTCAAGCAAATCCTGCAATGCAAAGTGGGATAAACAGCCTACCCCCAAATCATTAATCACCGCTTGTTTAATTGCCTCAGAGTTACCTAACTCTAAAACAGCAGTAGTTTCCAAAGACTGTAGTAAATTTTTTTGTACAAAAGTACGTGTACCAGACCCTGTTTCGCGCAAAATTAAAGGAATCTCCTCTAATTCCCTAACACTAGACAAAATACCATCTGCTTTTACAAAACGACTTTTTTGCGCAGCAAACAATACTAGTTCATCCTCCATCCAGCTCGTTGCTTTAAGCTCTACAAAAGGATTATCACCCTCAATAAAACCCAAATCATATTCGTAGTTTAGTAAGCCTTGACAAATATCGGTGGTATTAAAAACTGCCAAACTAATCTCAATCTCAGGATGTAGCTCTTGAAAATCACGAATCATTTTAGGCAGTAAATAATTACCAATAGTGGTGCTGGCACCGATAACCAAACGCTCCACTTTAAGGTTAAATAAATACTCTATTTCCTCCACCTGCTTCACCGCCCCTGCTGCTAATGAACTCAACATATGTGCTTGCTGTGTGGGCAGCAAGCGTTTACCTACGCGTTGAAACAAAGTAGTATTCAAATTTTTCTCTAGCTCGGATAAGGACATACTCACCGCCGACTGCGATAGAAAAACCTGTGTCGCAGCGGCCACGGTAGAGCCTTGATGGTAGACAGCCAAAAAAATTTCTAATTGCTTTAACGTAATTTTCACAGAAACCCCTTCATACAACAAAAGTTATCTATCAGTTTTATTGATAGATTATAACTATATAACTGATTTTTATTAAGTTATAAATACGTGTAATATTAGTGACATCAAGTTTATCTATTACAAATGGTTTTATTTTCTACATGAATCACTCACAAATAAAGCAATGCAGCGATCTCAATAATATTCTCGGTAACATGAAAAATTTATTGCCGGGTTTACTGCTGATTGCAATAATTGTGATTGTATCGACTATTTTGTTTGAGCTAGAAGTCGGTCAAAATTACGGGTTAAGTCCACTTATCTACTCTATTTTACTGGGTATGGTGGTAGGCAATACTTTTTTAAATAAAATCAGCGATACCACATTTAAGGGTGTCAGCTTTGCTAAAAGCAAATTACTACGTTTAGGTATTATTCTCTATGGCTTTCACCTAACGATTACTCAGGTTTGGTCCTTGGGGCTACAAGCAATCCTCATTGATGCTTGTATGCTCATCTCGACGTTTGTGCTAACTTATTGGTTCGGCACCAAGATACTAAAAATGGACAAAGACACCTGTATCTTGACCGGGGCTGGCTGTAGTATTTGCGGCGCTGCTGCTATTATGGCAACCGCATCTGTTTCTAGAGCAAAAACTACCGCTATTACTCAAGCAGTAACAGTAATCGTGCTTTTTGGCACCCTAGCCATTTTTATTTACCCGATACTATTTCCTCTAGTCACCCATTACATAAGTGACTCTGCCTTCGGAGTCTATGTCGGTTCATCCGTACATGAGGTCGCTCAAGTTGTAGCCATTGGTAAGGTCTTAGGTGAAAATATAGCAGACACGGCTATTCTGGCAAAAATGGTCAGAGTGATTATGTTGGCACCATTTTTATTTGCTATTGCTTTTATTTTTTATGGTAAAAACGATAAAAATACTGATAGTGATAGCAAGGATAGCGCCCCACAACGCTTTCTTTTACCTTGGTTTGCTGTTTGGTTTTTAGGCATCATTGTCCTAAACTCCATTTTACCTCTACCGTCGATCGTAGTAGATAGTATTTTATTTATAGATAATATTTTATTGATGATGGCTATGGCTGCATTAGGTCTTAGTACACAATTCGTGACCTTTAAAGCCGCTGGTCCACGCTCTTTTATTTTAGGACTAATTGTCTTTATCTGGCTAATCGTTGCCGGTATCGCTTTACAGCTACTATTTGCTTAATTAGCATCAAGGCAAAGTTGGACTCGACCACGCTCGACCACAATCAAGTAGTTTTGGTGTTTTAAGCGCAAACCACGATCGAAGCCTAATTGATGCACCTCTCTCAATTGGCGCAACCAATCATTAAGACGTCGCTCAGTTGGCATGGGAATATCATGTAAAGTAAGCCAATAACGCAAGGCATTGACTTGCCTGCGTGTAGACAACTCACGCCAAGAGGCTAAACAAAAATCCCTTGCCTCATCTCTCAGCTCAAGTGATTGTAAATCCTCTTCAGCTAGCTCATCCAACAGCGCTTGTGCATCTAACATATGACGCGCATGACGGCTAAGATTATGCTTCCATTGCGGCCAAGCTTGGTCTAAACCAGGGATTAACAAACGACGCACTGCCGCTCTTTTGTAACGCAAATCCAAATTGCTGGGGTCTCGAATCATTGCAAAACCACTCAAATCTGTAAATACAGCAGCCGCATCCGTGATGATGTGCCGATCAACTCCTAACCAAGGACGATGATATACCACTCCCCCATAACGATGAGTTTCTAGCATGCCACCCATTCCCTTAACCCCTGTACCGCGTAATAAACGCAACAATAAGGTTTCTGCTTGATCGTTAAGGTGATGGGCTAAGATAAAATCCTCAATCCCATGACCTTTACAATATTGACTATAAGCTTGATAACGAGCCTCTCGTGCAGCAGCCTCCTCGCCTAAACCGCTCTGTCGCTCAACATCAACACGCAGAACAGCACATGAAAACCCGAGATAAGCCGCCAAGGACTGGCAATGCTCAGCCCAGCCATCGGCATCCTCCATCAGACCATGATGAATATGGAGTATGTGCAAGTTAATCTCAAGCTGTCGAACTAATGGAGCTAAGGTCGCTAACAACATGGATGAATCCGCACCACCACTTAATCCGATGGCAACACATGTGTTTAGTCCTTGCTTATTTGATTTTTTTTGAAGAGAAGCCAGCAGCACTTTCAACGGTTTACTTAAAACGCTGCTCATGCTGGCTTCATAGAAACTACTTAATTGAGAATAGTGAAGAGAGAAATCACTATGCAACTGCTTACGCCTTGTCGAGGAAGCTGCCATAAGACATTAGACGCTCAAGACGACGATCAACTAACTCATTCACGCCTAAGCCTGTCACTGAACGCAATGACTCTGATAAAGCACGACGTAAGTTTCTAAACATCATGGTTGAGTCACGATGAGCACCGCCAACAGGCTCCTCAATCACACGATCAATTAAACCGAATTGCTCAAGCTTAGGAGCTGTAATTGCTAATGCCTCAGCAGCAATTGGGGCTTTATCTGCGCTGCGCCATAAAATAGAGGCACACCCCTCAGGCGAAATAACCGCATACGTAGAATACTGAAGCATCTGTACAACATCACCCACCGCAATAGCTAAAGCACCTCCAGAGCCACCCTCACCAATAATAGTAGCAATAATAGGCACCTTAAGCTCGGCCATCGTATAGAGATTTTGACCGATTGCTTGAGACTGACCACGCTCCTCAGCACCAATACCGGGATAAGCACCTGGAGTGTCAATAAAAGTAAAAATCGGCATACCGAACTTTTCAGCTAAGCGCATAAAACGCAAAGCTTTTCTATAACCTTCAGGTCTTGGCATGCCAAAATTACGTCGTGCGCGCTCCTTAGTATCTCGACCTTTTTGATGACCAATTACGACACAAGGCTCACCATTAAAACGTGCTAGACCACCAACAATTGATGGGTCATCAGCATACATACGATCACCATGCAATTCATGGAAATCCGTAAAAAGCGCTTGGACATAATCCAAGGTATATGGACGCTGAGGATGGCGTGCTACCAAAGCAGTCTGCCAAGGAGTTAGTTTTTTATAAATTGACTCTGTTAAATCATCACTCTTTTGCTGAAGCTTAGCAATCTCTTCTGAAATGTCTACGGCAGAATCACCGGACATATGACGTAATTGATCAATTTTTTGTTCCAATTCCTCGATTGGCTTTTCAAATTCCAGATAGGTATTTTTCATCTTGTTGCTCTAAACCTTTGTTCTCTGTATGAGTGATACAACGTTAACTATACAATGCTGCCATCAGCTAGACTACGCCACATATACCAAGTGGCAACTGTCTGCCACGGTTCCCAATTATCTGCAAGCTCACGAATCTCATATCGTGATACTGGCTCACCACCAAAATAATGTATTGAGACAGCCTTAAGGAGTCTCGCATCCTCTAAGGGCAATACATTTGGGCGATGCAAATTATAAATTAAAAACATCTGTGCCGTCCAAGGACCAATCCCTCGAATCTGGCACAAATCATTAATCACTTCTTCATCCGACATTTTAGACCATTTTGCAGGATCAACGGTTTTTGCTTCAAAATGTTTTGCAAGATCAATTAAATTTGTTGCCTTACGTTTAGCAATACCTATTTCTGCTAACTGCTCTACATATCTTGAAGAAATGCACTCGACGGTAGGTCGCTGGCCACAGAGACGCACTAAGGCTCGCCAAGTATCAGTAGCGCGCGCAGCAGAAGATTGCACTGAAATCAATGAACGCGACAGTGTTGTAAAAGCCTCATGATTACTGCGGGCAAAAAACTCACCCTCGTACTTGGCAATCACCTTGTTGAGAATACGGTCATTGGCTTTTAAATGCTCAATTGCTTCATCCCAATAAGCTAGCTTCACCCCTAGTGTAGACATGCTAAATCCTACGCCACTGGGTTAAACCACCTGCTACATCCTCTAACTCAACACCTGCCCGCTTTAGCTCATCACGAACCTGATCGGCCAGAGCAAAGTCCTTAACACGCTTAGCCTCTGCGCGCTGCTTAATGAGCGTATCGATCTCATCCTCTACTAGCTCTATCCTATTATCCTGATCCTGGCTTAAACGAGTATAACGAGAGTATGAGCGTAAATACTCAGCTGGTTGATGCTGTAAAATACCTAATACACCGCCAAGTGCTCTCATCTGCGAAATCAGTGCACGATCTTTTTCACGATTAGCCTGATTAAGCATATCAAATAAAACAGCAATAGCTACCGGTGTATTAAAGTCATCATTCATCGCCTCTTTAAATGCTTGAGCATGTTGACCAAACCAATCAATCTCAACCTCATCAAAGCCAAGATTATGTAGACTCTGATAAAAACGGTCTACTGATACCTGAGCATCATTTAAATTATCTGGTGCAAAATTTTGCTGACTACGATAATGATTACGTACAATAAAGAAACGCAGCATCTCTGCTTCGCGCACATGGAAAGGATAGTTAGAGACCTCTGGATTAGTCTTATCAGTACCAACCACTTGACGAATGGTCATGAAATTTCCAAGTGACTTAGACATTTTGTCATCATCAACCATCAGCGGTCCACAGTGCATCCAAAGATTGGCTAGCGAACCGCCAAAGGCGCCCTCTGACTGGGCTATTTCATTTTCATGATGCGGGAACTTCAAGTCAGGCCCACCACCATGAATATCTAAAGGCATCCCAAGTAAATCACGGCTCATCGCCGAACACTCAATATGCCATCCAGGACGACCTACACCATATGGAGAATCCCATTTAGAGTCCTCTGGATCTTCAGCCTTAGAAGCCTTCCAAAGAACAAAATCCAACGGGTCTTCCTTAGCGTCAGAAACCGCAATACGCTCACCCGCACGCATATCGTCTAAGCTGCGACCGGATAGTTTGCCATAATCTGGGAAATTGCGAACGCGAAAGTTAACATCACCATCACTACCTTGATAGGCTAAACCATTTTCCTCAAGGGCGTGAATAATTTCAACCATCCCCTGTACATGGCGTGTTGCTCTTGGCTCATGGTCTGGAGACTGTACATTAAGGGCACGTTCATCAGCATGCATCGCCTCAGTAAAAAAACTCGTGACTTGATGTAGCCGCTGCTGTGTCGCGACAGCACGACGAATGATTTTGTCATCAATATCAGTGACATTACGTACATAAGTCACCTCATAACCCAAACAGCGCAACCAGCGTTGCACCACATCAAAGCTCACCAACATACGTGCATGCCCTAAATGACAGAAATCATAAACGGTCATGCCACAGACATACATGCGAATTTTATTTGGTTCAACAGGCTTTAATTCATCTTTGCGACGAGCCAAAGAGTTATATATCAACATAGGTTATGAGAAATAAAGATACAATAGGGGATTAATTAAGATCGTTAAGTATAGCAATCTAGCGCCAATTCTGTTGAGTATTGTCCCGATGAATAAGAGAAAGATTCAAATCCAATTTGCCATTAGCTTGGCATTAGGCTGTATCAGTACCGCCACACAAGCACAGTATATCCCCCTAACAGAGCTACCTGAAGTTCCCATGCAAGTAAATGAACTTGGTCAGATAGTGACGCCATATACCCAACGAGGTACTGATCCATTCAGCGATCAGCTCAGTTTAGATGTTTTTGACAACGTTGATATCAATGCACTTCAGCAAGCTCAAAGTGATGCGCCCTACGGGCAAATTCATGCTATTCCTATTGACTTGACGAGTCCTACCAACAATAACTTTGGAGTACCTGATGGTGGTACTAACACCCCCCTACTTTTAGACAGCAGAAAGGATAACGATACTGATGGAGGCTGGCAGGGTTTGGCAAATTTTTTAAAAAAACTAGAGCCTTCAGTTGATACTAGCCTACCAGAAACCAGGACTCAGTTAAGTAACCGTATCAACAGTCTCATCAATGCTAAACAGTACCAAGGAGCACTCGACGAAATCGCTCAGGTATTTAGTAGTACGGGTTATATTGAGAACCCAGGTGAAGATGTACAGCTACGATTCTTAGAGGCTCGCGCTTATGATGGCTTAGGTCAATATCAACAGGCTTTAGAGCATTATATGGATCTAATTAGCAAATACCCTGAACTACCTGAACCTTATAATAACCTAGCCGCTATGCAAATGCGTCTTGGCTTACTAGACGAGGCCTACGAATCACTCACCATGGCTGTTACTCTGAGACCCAATTACGGTATAGCACAACGCAACTTAGGTATGGTTCACCTACTGAAAGCAGAAAACAGTTTAAATATTGCTGCAAAACAACGTATTGACGGCGCCAATAAAGAGGTCCAAGGTATCCGTCAAATTTTACAAGGAAACTAATCAAATGATGTTAAAATCAGGCCGTTTAGTCGCACTAATGATGGCGGCAACATTTGCCATGGCACCTGTAGGCATGGCATCCTCTCAAACAGATAATCAAAAGGATTTAAGTTCTATGTCTAATACACGCGTTAAATTAATCACTAACAAGGGTGATATTATTCTGGAGTTAGATGGTGAAAAAGCGCCTGTGACTACTGAAAACTTTCTTAACTACGTCAAAGATGGTTTTTACACTAACGTAATTTTCCACCGTGTTATCCCTAATTTCATGGTACAAGGCGGCGGTTTTGAACCTGGTATGAAAGAAAAAAACACTAATGCACCAATCAAGAATGAAGCAGACAATGGTTTAAAAAATGAGAAGTACACCATCGCTATGGCTCGTACTCAAGACCCACATTCAGCTTCTGCACAATTCTTTATCAATACAAACGATAACGACTTCCTAAACTTCTCTTCACCATCAGTGCAAGGTTGGGGTTACGCAGTTTTCGGTAAGGTTGTCGAAGGTACTGAAATTGTTGATAGCATCGAAAAAGTAACTACCGGCACACGTGGTTTCCACGGCGATGTTCCTCGTGAAGATATTGTTATCGAAAGCGCCGAAATCATTGAATAAGCTTAGCCTCTCAGCTAATGTTTACTTGGCCTCAGATATTCATCTGGGGCCCTCTATCCCTCAGACTAATCAAGCCTTTTACGAGTTTCTACAGCAGGCTGCAGAACAAGCTGATAGCTTGATTCTAGTGGGGGATATTTTTCATTATTGGATTGGTGATGATATTGCTATCCAACATCCTGAGCCTTGGTTGCTCGAAGCCACTGCACATTTACAAGCGTTTGCTAAACAAAAACCACTTTACTTAGTTCACGGTAATCGCGACTTTTTAATGGGACATGACTTTGCTCACCATATTGGTGCAACCTTACTGGCAGATCGCACGCTTCTTGAAGTAGATGGTCAACAGATTTACCTAGCTCATGGCGATGAACTTTGTACCGATGACAAAGGTTTTATGCTGTTCAGGTCTTGGACCCGCCAAGCTTGGTTGCAAAAATTATTTTTAAAATTACCGATGACGTGGCGCATCAAAATTGCTAACAAAGCAAGAAAACAGAGTAAAAACAAACAAGCTGCCTCCACCTACGATAGCAGTAAGGGGCAAGTGACAGATAGCGCTATAAAGGCTATCTTTAAACAACACCCTGAACTAAACGGCATGATCCATGGTCATACCCACCTACCTAAAACACATCAAGTCCATATAGATAATAAAAACTATTGGCGTCTAGTTCTTCCAGATTGGGAGCTCGATCATACGCAGCCACGTAGCGGATTTGCTATCTTAAATAAAAATGGGATCCAATTATTTTCACATTGGAACCCACACAAACATAGCGCCTGATACAGGATATACTATTTATAAATAGCCCATAGCCCATAAACCAACAACTACGCCAAAGACAATACGGTAGTAGGCAAACGGCTTATAGCTGTGCTTAGAAACAAAGCGCAAAATAGCTTTGACTAAAAACAACGCACTAATAAAAGCAAAAACAAAACCAATAACAATCGCTAAAAAGTTATCGCTGCTTAACTGATCACCATATTTATAAAGACTTAAAACAGTTGCTGCGAGCATCGTTGGCATCGCCAAAAAGAAAGAAAACTCAGTTGCAGCACGTCGTGGAATACCTGCAATCATACCGGAAATAATGGTTGCACCAGAACGTGAAGTACCCGGCACCATTGCTAAACACTGTGCGAAACCAACAATTAAGGCCTGCTTCCAAGTAATACTATCAAGCCCCTCTCCTGGAGGCGAATTTTCATCAACAATCTGATTGGTTTTTTTCATTTGAGGTCGATTCTCAACCCACAACATAATAAAACCACCGATGATTAGCGTAAAGGCATAGATCATGAACTTGCCATCAAGAAGCTTAGCCACCTGATCAATAATCAACAAACCAATAATAGCAGCGGGCAAAAAGGCCAGTAAGAGATTACGTACAAAAAGTATCTGCTTCATCTCCCCACGTAGCAGCCCTTTAATTACATCAACAATATAATGTCGATAAATCCACACCACAGCCAGAATTGAACCAAATTGAATGACGATCTCGAAAACCTTCACATCACCTGAGTCAAAATGTAACCAATCTCCCCAAATAATAAGGTGCGCAGTGCTTGAGATTGGCAAAAACTCGGTCAAACCCTCGATAATGCCGAGAATAGCCGCTTTAACAAGATAAAGAATATCCATAAGAATGATTTTTGAGTTAGCAATTTAAGAAAAGCCAAGACAGCTACTAACTGCCTTGGCTAAATTGAGAGACATGAATCAATCTATTAATCTGCAGTACCAGTCTGCGGATTAAAGGTCTTGACTAGCTGCGCAAAGATTTTAGGGCTGGCTGCAAGTACATTACCAGAACGCGTCCAAGTTTGCTCACCCTGCAAATCACCAATCAAACCACCAGCCTCAAGCACCAATAAACTACCAGCCGCCGTATCCCAAGCATTTTGCTTGAGACCACAATAAGCATCTAAACGACCACTTGCTAAATAAGCTAGCTCAAGTACAGTACTTCCTAAACGACGGAAACCGTTACTCTTAGTGATTAAATCGGTAATAAAGGGGCTTTGTGGATGCTGAACACCAAAACCGCTAGTCACACAAACAATTGCCGTATCTAAACTAATACATGGACTGACACGAATACGACGATCATTCAAAAAGGCACCGCCCCCGCGACTCGCTGTAAATAGCTCATTACGATTAGGATCATAAATTACTGCCTGCTCAATCTGCCCACGAACTGCTAGCGCGATAGATACAGCGTAATTAGGAAAACCATGGATGAAGTTTTTAGTGCCATCTAATGGGTCAATAATCCAGCGATACTCTGAATCACCACCTGTCACGCCTGACTCCTCAGCAATAAATGCATGATCTGGATAGGCTTCACTCAGAGTCTGAATAATTGCGTCCTCAGCAATACGATCTATATCCGTGACATAGTCACCAGGGCCCTTAGTAGATACTGAAACACTGTCAAGTTGTAAACTGGCGCGGTTGATAATATTACCGGCACGACGGGCTGCCTTAATGGCAGTATTAAGCATAGGGTGCATAATTATTACAGAACAAATTTAGTAAAACCATCATTTTAAATGACAACGCAACTTTGAGCTACTAAAGCCTAGCTTTTCTGCTTAATAGTTTATAAAATTCCAATCATGACAACACATCCAACACAAAGAACTCATTTCATCATGACTAACCCAAGCCATCCTGGCAATGTAGGTGCTGCGGCACGCGCATTAAAAACCATGGGGTTTCAGCAATTACGCTTGGTCAAACCTAAAGTTGATGAAATTACCAAACACGATGATGCGATTGCCTTTGCCAGCGGCGCACAAGATGTACTAACGGCAAGTCGTGAGTTTAATAAGTTTAACGACGCGCTAGAAGGCATCACTCTAAGCTTTGCCCTTACTGCCCGCCCCCGAGACCTAGGGCCAAACTGTTTAAATATACGCGAAGCCGCACACTTAGCTCAAAAGCACCTAGCAACATCTGGTGACAATCAAGTTGCTGTGGTACTTGGAACAGAGAGAACCGGTCTCAGCAATGAGCAAATTAGCCATTGCCACTATATCTGCTATATCCCAGCCAACCCTGACTATAGCTCACTGAATGTTGCTCAAGCAATCCAACTAGCGGCTTGGGAGCTGCGCTATGCTTTGATTGAGGATAATCCGCACAGTAATGCTCAAGAAGAAATTAAGTTGAACTTTCCTGAGCCAATCCAAGATCCACTAGCTCCACAGGAGCAAGTGGAGGCCTTGTTAGCACATTGGCAAAAGACACTAGAAGCTATCGAATTTATCAACCCACAACAGCCCAAAAAGACGATGCTCAAAATGCGCTACTGGATGCTACGTAGTCGCCTCACACAAAACGAGGTAGACATGATGCGAGGCGTATGCACTCAGATCCTAAAAAACATCAAAAATACAGATTAAAATCATCGAGCCATAATTTACTCCTGAGAAAGCGGTTTAGCAACATCCCCTGCTGCTTTCTCAAGCTCGATATTAATATGTTCAACCCTAGTAATCGGCAATTCAAAGCCTTCCAGTTCTAACCTCTTACGAACCTCCAGCATGATATTTGCCAGCTCCCCTAAATAATCCGGAGCTGATACCCAAGCTCGAAGATTTAAGATCAAGCCATTTTCTCGGTACTCACTAACAAAGACACTCGATGGCAGATCCTTAATAAGCTTATCATTTTTACTAAGCAAATCATTTAACACCTTAATGGCTCTATCCACATCATCACCGTATTGTAAAGAAACTGGTAAGTCAATTCGGCGATTAGGATTACGACTAAAATTGATAATAGTACTATTCCAGACCATACTATTTGGAACAGTCAAAGTAATACCATTAGTTTGCTCTAAGCGAGTTAAAAATAAACCTATCTCAAGAACCGTCCCCTCAAATTGCTTACCAATATTCACATACTCATCTTGACTCAAAGGTCGCAAGCTAAGCAACATAATACCTGCAGCTATATTTTGCAAGGTACCCTGTAAGGCTAAACCAATAGCTACACCCGCGGCACCCAGCGCAGCAATTAAACTAGCCGTTTCTACACCAAATTGTGATAAGACCACAACAATCGTCACAATGCGTATAGCCCATTGCACAAATCCAATAATCATCGGTAACGCGGTTGTATCAAGTTTGTGCTTGGAGTGGCCAATACGGTGAGTGGCTTTACCAACCACATTTGAGATAGTCCAACCAGCAATCAAAATAATAATTGCGCCGGCAAAACTCATCATAAATGCATGCAGTATCGGCAAATAATCACTAATCAACTCATTCATGAAAACTCCTTGTTATTGGATGAAAAATAGATAATTCAGTAATTGTCATATTGAGACTTTATACTGTACGAAGCAATAAAAAAAATCAAAGATAAAAATCGCAGGTAAGATAATATGACAAATCAAGTTAAAAATATACTCACACCACAAACTATGCCTTTCGAGAGCTTCGACAACGGTGAAGCTGCCTGGCAACAACTGATGATTATTTATGAACGTAATTGTGATTTCATTCATCAAAACTTTTTAAACTATACCGCTCAGAAATTACCAAAAAATCAAGCGATCCGCGCATTTTATCCACTAATTCGTATCCGTTTAAACCACCATCACGACATTGACTCCCGCCTTTCTTATGGCTTTGTTGAAAGCCCAGGAATTCACGAAACCACTATCACGCGACCTGATTTATTTAAGCATTACTTAATTGAACAAATGGATCTACTGATTAAGAACCATCATGTCAACATTGAAGTTGGTGAGTCAAAAACACCCATTCCTCTACATTTCTGCTTTTACCAAGATGTCACAATCGATGAAGAAAGAAATGCAGTATTAACTGATGCAGTTGGTGCAAAGATGCTTAACCACTTTGATGTACCAAATCTATCACAAATGGATGACTCAATTGTTAATGGTACGTACAAAGTCGGGGCTGATCGAGTAATGCCATTAGCTCCCTTTACCGCACCAAGAATTGATTACTCTCTACATCGCCTACAACATTACACTGGCACACAACCTGAGCATTTTCAACAATATATTTTATTTACTAACTATCAGTTTTATGTCGAAGAATTTAGCAATTACGCCAGAGAGCAAATCGAAGACCCAAACTCAGGTTATAGCGAATTAATATTACCTGGAAATGTACGAGTAGAGTCTGGGCTAAGTAATGAGGATATTAAAAAAGCCACTACCGGTGTTAAGCAACCTCAAATGCCAGCCTATCACTTGAAACGTTCCGACGGAAGTGGCATTACTCTTGTCAATATTGGTGTTGGTCCATCAAACGCCAAAACCATTACCGATCATATTGCGGTACTACGCCCTACTGCTTGGATTATGGTGGGTCACTGCGCAGGTCTACGCAGTAGTCAACACTTAGGTGACTATGTACTAGCACACGCTTATATGCGAGAAGATCATGTACTGGATGACGATCTACCGCTCTTTGTACCTATTCCTGCCCTCGCTGAAATTCAAGTTGCGATGGAGCATGCAGTAGAAGAAATTTCCGGCTTAAAAGATTATGAGTTAAAACGCATTATGCGTACCGGTACAGTAGCAAGCATTGACAATAGAAATTGGGAATTACGCTATCAAGAAGGCCCTGTACAGCGCCTCTCACAGTCTCGCGCCATAGCCTTAGACATGGAGTCGTCCACGATCGCTGCTAATGGCTTTCGCTTTCGTGTCCCTTATGGAACCTTATTATGTGTGTCTGACAAGCCCTTGCATGGCGAACTCAAGCTTCCTGGCATGGCCACTGAATTTTATCGGGTCCAAGTAGCTCAACATTTACAGATAGGTATCAGAGCCTTAGAAATTTTAAGACGTACACCTAAAGAACATATTCACTCTAGAAAGCTAAGAAGCTTTATTGAGACAGCTTTTAAGTAAATCACATCCTGAAAATCAATCTCTTTAATAATTTTTTTATTCTTTATTGTTCTTGATACAGAAATAGATTATTAGATTTTACTCTATTTATTCATTTATTTAATCTTGTTATAGTAATAATATCGACAGAAAAACACACAAACTAATAGGTACTCAAGCAAGCTTTTTAGGAACGATAAAATGAATAAAACTGAACACTACACCCGAACCGCCATCTTTATGCATTGGCTCATTGGTTTAGGCATGATCGGCATGCTAGCGCTTGGTCTATATATGGTTGATATGCCCTTTTCGCCTGGTAAATTACAGATTTATTCTTGGCATAAATGGGCTGGTATGACACTGCTTGTCTTGTCTACAATACGCCTAGCATGGCGCCTAAGCCATCCCAGTCCTAAACTACCTGATTCGATGGGAGCTCTTTCACGCTTAGTTGCTCACGCTGGCCACTGGACTCTTTATATTCTTATGATCACTATCCCGCTAAGTGGTTGGTTAATGAGTTCAGCCCAAGGTTTTCCTGTCGTCTGGTTTGGTGTACTACCTCTGCCTAACTTAGTCGCTAAAAATGTAGAATTAGGCAATCTTTTACAAAACGCTCACGTTATTTTAAATTACGCCTTAATTGTTGTATTAATAGTCCACATAAGCGCTGCACTACTACACCACTTTATTAAAAAAGACACTATTTTAAGTCGTATGCTACCATTTATTAAACATACGTCGTCATAGTAAAAAATTAGTTTTAAATTATCACCATCAAAGGAATCTACAATGAAAAATACATTATTACGCCCATTAGCTCTAGTTGCAGCCCTAAGTTTCGGTACGATCACTAGCGCTCAAGCCGCCGAGTTCACCACATTAGAACAAGAAGCAAGTAGCATCGTTTTTAGTTATAGCCAAATGAACGTTAAGATGGTTGGTGACTTCGGTGAGTTAAAAGCAACAGAACTCAGTTTTGATCCTGCTAACCCCGCAGCCGCTCAAATAACTCTTGAAGTAGTGCTTTCAAGCATTGAAGCAGGCTCCGTTGATGCAAATACTGAATTAGCCAAAGCTGAATGGCTAGCAATAGATCAATACCCTATCGCCACCTTCACTTCTAGCAACGTCGAAGCGCTAGGTGATAATAAATATCAAATAACTGGCGACCTTTCAATCAAAGGACATACGCAGACAGTGACAGCGCCGTTTAGCTTTACAGACAACGGTGATACGACAGGTATCTTTAGTGGCAGTTTTACCTTCCAGCGTGGCGACTATAACATTGGTGAAGGCGCTTGGAGTAGTTTCGGTATTGTTGCCAACGATATTGACATTAAGTTTGACATCTTAGCAAAGCAATAAGCTAAAAATGTCCAGGAGCAATACATGTTAGATATTCGTAAAAGCGATGAGCGAGGAATTGGTGATCATGGTTGGTTAAATTCACGTCATTCATTTTCATTTGCTAATTACCACGATCCGAAACACATGGGTTTTGGCCCTTTACGTGTCATCAACGAAGATACAGTAAAGGGTGGTAATGGCTTCGGAGAGCATAGCCACAGAGATATGGAGATAATTTCCTATGTCTTAGATGGCGCTTTAGAACACAAAGACAGCATGGGCAACGGTTCAGTTATTCGCTACGGTGATGTGCAACGTATGAGTGCTGGGACCGGCGTTAGGCATAGTGAGTTTAATCACTCCAACACTGACAATGTGCATTTTCTACAAATTTGGATTATGCCGGAAAACAACGGTATTACGCCAAGCTATGAAGAGAAGCATTTTGATACTGAGAGCAAAAAAGGCAAATGGTGTCTAATCGCCTCTCCCGATGGCAGTGAAGGCTCTGTAGTAGTACACCAAGATGCGTTAATTTATGCTTCTATCATTAATGAAGGCAACACCTTAGAGTACAATTTGGCAGAACTACGCTGTGGCTATCTTCATGTCGCTCGCGGTAATGTCACTATTAATGATATTGAGCTTAGTGCAGGCGATGCAATCAAGGTTTACAAAGAGCCACATATCGTGGTAACCACCAAAGACGAAGCTGAAATACTCTGGTTCGATATGACACTTTAATATCATTTAAGACACCCCATGGACAAAAGGCATGTCACTAGTGACATGCCTTTTATTATGAGGATTTAAGTGAGTTTATTTGTACTCCGGATAATCAGTATAACCAACCTCTGTACCGCCATAGAAAGTTGCTACATCAGGCGTTGTTAAAGACCAGTTATTTTTCATTCTCTCAACGAGGTCAGGATTAGAGATAAATGGGCGACCAAAGGCAGCAAGATCGGCTAAACCAGACTCTAGGTCTCTCTCTGCCTCTTCCTGTGTATAATGCCCGGCTAGAATTAGAGTACCACGATAGTTATCACGGAATTTCTGCAAAATAGCCTTGCCCTCTTCACTAGCAACTAATGCATCTCTATTACTAATGTGAACATAAGCTAGAGCGCGCTTAGAAAGCTCACGCGCCAACTCCATCCAAGTTTCCTCTTCACCATCAAAAGCCTTCATATCAAAAATACGGTTAAACGGTGATACACGAATACCTGTACGCTCCTTGCCAATCTTAGCTACTACTGAGTCAACTACCTCTAAGACAAAACGCAGTCTACCCTCAATGGTAGTGCCAGTGTATTCATCAGTACGGTCATTGACACTTGCATTAATAAACTGCTCAACTAAATAGCCATTAGCGCCGTGAATTTCCACACCATCAAAACCGGCCTCAATCGCATTTGCCGCTGCCTTCGTAAAATCCTCGACAGTTGCTTTAACCTCATCTAGTGCTAAGGCACGCGGCGCACTTGCTTGAACGGCATTAGGGTTGCCATTCTCATCATAAGCAAATGATGTGGTATTTTCAGCCATCTTTGTCGAAGCCCCAGCCGGCGCAGCCCCCCCCTCATGCAACGAAGTATGCGAGATACGGCCGACATGCCAAAGCTGAGCAAAGATCTTACCGCCCGCTTCATGCACAGCTTCAGTCGTTTTCTTCCAACCTTGAGCTTGCTCAGCGCTATGCGAGCCGGGTGTGAACAGATAACCTACACCTTGCGTAGAAATCTGTGACCCTTCACTAACAATTAAACCGGCACCTGCACGCTGCTTGTAGTAGAGTGCTGTCTGCTCATCTGCAACTGTATCGGTCGCACGAGAACGCGTCATTGGTGCCATAACCACACGATTTTTTAATCGTAAACCAGAGAGATCGTATTCTGAAAAAAGCTTTCTCATATCTAAAAATCCTTTGCTAATTGAATGAAGTAAATGCTCTACTAAAAGCACCAAAACAAATTCTATGTTAAATCATTAAATACATTATGGAATGACCGTTCCATAATTATAAGAACCACACTATAAACTGTCAAGAAACTAAATTTTTACAATCTTGACAAAGACTTATGGACCGAATAGTATTAAATTAACTTAAGTTAAAAAGGGCATAAATTATTATGGCAAGAACAGGACGTCCTCGTCTGTTTGACAGAAATGAAGCCGTCCATAAAGCGATGGCATTATTTTGGCAATATGGTTATGAGTCTACCTCTTTAGCCCAGCTACGTGAGGCAATGGGTGGCATTTCAGCGGCTAGCTTTTATGCTGCTTTTAGATCAAAAGAATCTCTTTTTGATGAGGCAATACAGCTATATCTAGACACTAGCGGCGAGCAACTAAGAAATATCCTACGGGATCACACACTAGATACTGCCACTGCTATCAGTACAGCCCTTAAAAGTGCATTAACTAAGCAGACTGAGAGCAACCATCCCAGCGGCTGCATGGTCGTTTTGAGCGCAACTAATTGCTCACCTAACAATCAGCATATCCAACAAACCATGGCCAAAGAGCGCGAACAATCCAGACTGGCATTTCAAGATTGTATCCAACGAGGGATTGAAGCAGGCTCCCTCTCCGCAAGTACAGACGCAGAGTCTTTAAGCCTATTTTTTTCAACACTGCTAAACGGTATTTCAATACAAGCCCGTGATGGGCTCAATCTCGACAAATTAAATACGCTAATTGATTTAACTGCTTCACAGTTGCTTTCTCACGCTCGTTAATATGACTATTTTCCGTATTTTGCATATACTAATAGGTTCGAAACCGTAAAACACAAGCAATAACTCTCAATGACTAATACCGATTTATCAGCCCATACCCCTATGATGCGTCAGTATCTGACACTTAAACAAGAAGCACCAACGATGCTTTTGTTTTATCGCATGGGAGATTTTTATGAAATGTTTTATGATGATGCAGTTAAAACAGCTCGGGCACTCAATTTAACTCTGACCCATCGAGGGTCAAGTGCCGGTGAGCCGATCCCCATGGCCGGTGTGCCGGTACATGCAATGGAGCAGTATTTAGCGCGTTTAGTGGCGATGGGCGAGTCAGTCGCCATTTGTGAGCAAATCGGTGATCCTGCGACATCTAAAGGTATTGTTGAACGTCAAATCGTCCGCACGGTTACTCCCGGCACATTAACTGACGAAAACTTATTGCCGAGTAATAGCGATCGCCCTCTATTGGCGATTTACCAACCACACAAAGGCCGTAACAGAAAATACGGCTTAGCTTGGATGAATTTAGCCAGCGGTGAATTTAAAGTTAACGAATGCACCATTGAACAATTAGAAACAGAAGTACACCGAATTTCACCGGCAGAAATCATTACTGCCGACTCCTTTAAACTGAGTTTAAACTATGAAGTTGCCTACAGCAAAACAGCTGACTGGCACTTCGAGATCACTGCTGCTAAAGATAAGCTGTGCAGTCATTACGGCGTTGATAATTTAAGCGCTTTTGGTATTGAGGAATTAAATAATCCTATAGTCGCTGCCGGCGCGCTTTTAAGCTATGTAGAAAACACCCAAAAGCGTAACCTGTCGCATATCAAGCCACTGCAATTAGATGATATACAAGATTATTTAATTTTAGACCCAGTGACGCGTAAAAACCTAGAAATTACCGAGACGATCAGTGGCGAAAGCAGCCCTACACTCTTTAGCCTATTAAATCACTGCTACACGCCGATGGGTAGTCGTCTATTAAGACGATTTTTACACCACCCTTTGCGGCACAATGCGCCTATTTTGGAGCGTCAACTCTGTGTACAGGCATTTTATAATCATAATATTGCCCGTAGCCTTGAAGATCCCATCACTATCTTTGAAAAATTTCTAAAAAGTACGCCAGATATTGAGCGAATAGCTACTCGTATTGCACTAAGCTCCGTGCGCCCAAAAGAGCTTGCCGCTTTACGTGATGCCCTTTGCAACTTACCAGCACTGTGTCAAGTTATCAGCGAGCACTTTGTCGATACAGTTGCCATCCTTAATCTACAAAAAATGCTCAACCTACCTCCTCAAGTCGCTGATTTACTACAACGAGCCATCACCGAAGAGCCTTCAACAATGGTTCGTGATGGTGGTGTTATTGCTACGGGCTTTGACAAAGAGTTAGACGAACTACGTAGTTTATCTAGTGATAATGGTGAGTTTTTGCTACAACTTGAAAATCGAGAACGTAAATCCACCGGTATCGCCAATTTACGTGTTGAATACAATCGTGTCCACGGATTTTTCATTGAGGTGAGCAAAGGTCAAGTTGATAAGGTTCCTGCCGAATACCGTCGCCGCCAGACATTAAAAAATGCTGAACGCTACATCACGCCAGAGCTAAAAGAATGGGAAGATAAAATCCTTTCGGCCAAAGAGCGCTGCCTAAACCGTGAGAAGTGGTTATTTGAACAAATAATCGTTGATCTACAAGCCTATGTAGATTCAATGCACCAAGCCTCAAGTGCTTTAGCTCAACTAGATGTTTATATGGCCCTAGCTCAACATGCCTACCTGAATCAATGGGCTGCACCAGAGCTAATCGAAGGACCGATGATTAAAATCACTCAAGGTCGTCACCCCATTGTTGAGCGCACTATCGAACGCTTTACAGCCAATGACTCTCAACTAGATCCGCTCCGCCGTATGTTACTAATTACCGGTCCAAACATGGGTGGTAAATCAACCTATATGCGACAAACTGCGTTGATTGTTTTATTGGCAAGAATAGGCAGTTTTGTACCTGCAACTTCAGCACAAATCGGTTTAATTGACCGTATTTTTACCCGAATTGGTGCTGCTGATGACTTAGCTGGCGGTCGCTCTACTTTTATGGTAGAAATGACTGAAGCTGCAACCATTCTCACTTCCAGTACACCAAATAGCCTTGTATTAATGGATGAAATCGGTCGCGGCACCTCAACCTACGACGGTTTATCACTTGCTTGGGCAATTGCTTGTAGACTACTTACTCATAATCAGGCTTTAGTACTCTTTGCAACGCACTATTTTGAATTAACTCGCCTACCTGAGCAATTTGAACACATAGCAAATGTTCATCTCAGCGCAGCCGAATCAGCTCAAGGTTTAGTCTTTTTGCACGAGGTAAAGGAAGGCCCAGCCAGTCGTAGTTATGGTATTCAGGTTGCTCAACGTGCCGGCATTCCAATGGCAGTAATCCGTCAAGCCAAACGCGAACTGGACAGTCTTGAAATGCGTACTCAAGACCGTCCTCAACTAGACCTATTTAGCATTCCCGAAGAAGAAGTCAATGAACAAGCCAATGACGATCACATAGAGCTTAGAGCACTTAAAGATACTCTTTCAGCCATTGACCCGGATGCCTTAAGTCCACGAGATGCCTTGGAAGTACTTTATCAATTAAAGAATCAATTTGGAGAAAATTGATTCTTTAAGCAGTTCTGAACCTTTTTAGTCTAAGAAACGACAATATTTTTATATTTTTAATTAATTCTTGGACATAAAAGGCTAACTTAGGTTAGAATTATTCTTTTCCCGTGCCAGTAGCTCAACTGGATAGAGCACCCGCCTTCTAAGCGGGCGGTTGTGAGTTCGAGTCTCGCCTGGCGCGCCATTTTTAATCATACAAAACTTATTGATTAAAAACTTAAGTTTTAGCTAAAAAGCTTGACGCAATCAAATTTTCTGCTATACTTATCTATTAATTCAGTGGTGATCGTAGCTCAGTTGGTAGAGTCCCGGATTGTGATTCCGGTTGTCGTGGGTTCGAGCCCCATCGGTCACCCCAAATTCTCCTTATACATAAGGTCACTTGCAAATTTATTAATCGCTGCAAATCGATTATTTATAATAAACTGATTTTAAGATTAAAGTAAATATTAGACGCCTTAGGCGTCTTTTTTTATGCCTAACATTTTTAATACTAGATATCCTCTTGCAATAAAAACTTAAAGAAGAAGCTATCCAACAATGTTTAGCCTTGACACTAATAAGCACTGACTGTTATTTATAAAATAACGAGACCGTGATACAAGATTAACCTACTCATTAACACGAATAGCAGAGCTTGAAAAATTCGCTATTAACTGCAATAAATATGTTAAAGCTTGTGATACGCGCTAGCTGCTTATCATACAAAACATCACCAGCTAGTCGTCTAGCAACCATCCTTTTTCTAATAGTGTTTATCAGCGGCTCTATGTTCTTAATTAATTTGAGAAGGAACAGGGATACACTTAAATACTACCTCGCTTTCAGGTGGAAACTCCTTTTCAAAATTGCTTTTGGCTTTTTCGCACTGTTCTACATTATTAGCTCTAGCAATTTTTGTGACTGTCATCGCATAAGAATTATGCGCTATGAGTATGTAGGCACTATTATCAGCTACGGCATTGCCGGCAAAGCCAGACAAAAAAGCAAATGACATTGAGCAGATTAGTAATTTTTTCATTTATAAAACTCCTTTGTAAAAATTAAGTTAGAACAACGCCCATCATACACTAAAGTACTCTATAACCACCGCAGCATACTTGACAGCGCATCCACCAAAGTCACACCATCAAAGTGATTGACTGTCGATGGTTTTGGATCTCTGCAAGTGGTTATTAAGTCGGAACTAACACGGCATCTAAGCTATTAGAGTTCTAGCTTGTGATTCCGGTGGTCGTGACTTCGATTCCCATCAGTCACCCCAAGAATTATTTATATAAACTTAGACGTATTATGCGTTTTTTTTACGCCTAAAAGTCAGCACCTGAATAATTTCATGCGCTGACTTTTAACTTAAGAGGCTAATATATTTAGAAGAACCCTAAGGCTTGATCACTATAACTAACTAATAAACACTTAGTTTGCTGATAGTTCGCCAATGCCATTTTGTGAGTTTCACGACCAATACCTGACTGCTTATAACCACCAAAGGCAGCATGAGCTGGGTACACGTGATAGCAATTAGTCCATACTCGACCTGCTTTAATCCCACGACCCATACGGTAAGCCTGTGAACCATCTCTACTCCACACCCCAGCACCTAAACCAAAGATAGTATCATTGGCGATAGCCAAAGCCTCTTCCTCATCTTTAAAGGTCGTAACAGCTGCAACAGGACCAAAAATCTCCTCTTGAAAAACGCGCATCTTATTGTCACCTAAAAGCATCGTAGGTTTTACAAAATAACCCTCATCCAGGTCACCACCTTGTAAGCTGCGAGCACCACCTGTTAGGCAAGTCGCCCCTTCCTCTCGCCCAAGTTCGATATAACCTAAAATTCTATCAAGTTGAACTTGCGATACCTGTGCACCAATCATGGTAGATTTCTCTAAGGGATGTCCCTTTTTGATACTCTCTACGCGCTCAACCACCTTTTCAATAAAACGCTCATAGATAGACTCTTGGATAAGCAGGCGCGAAGGTGCCGTACACACCTCACCTTGATTAAGAGCAAACATAGTCGCCCCCTCAAGTGCTTTATTTAAAAATGCATCATCAGATGACATCACACTCTCAAAGAAAACATTTGGACTCTTACCCCCCAGCTCAACAGTAGCAGGAATTAAGGTAGTCGCCGCATTACGTAAAATCTGCTGTCCTACTGGTGTCGAACCGGTAAAAGCGATCTTCGCAATACGATGACTCGTCGCTAGAGCATCACCCGCTTCTTTACCATACCCATTGACAATATTAACGGTGCCAGGCGGCAATAAGTCACCAATTATTTCCATCAATAACATGATAGATGCTGGTGTCTGCTCAGCTGGTTTCATCACGATCGTGCACCCTGCGGCTAATGCCGGTGCTAACTTCCAAGCAGCCATCAATAAAGGAAAGTTCCACGGAATAATCTGTCCAACGACACCAATTGGCTCTTGGAAATGATAGGCAACAGTATTGGGCTCAATATCAGAAATGGCACCTTCTTCTGCTCTTAGGCATCCTGCAAAATAACGAAAATGGTCAACCGCTAAAGGCAAGTCAGCAGCCATAGTTTCACGCAATGCCTTTCCATTATCCAGTGTTTCAGCAACCGCTAGGCGCTCAAGGTTTTGCTCAATACGATCTGCAATACGCAGCAATACAGCTGAACGTGCATGAATCGGCGTTTCAGCCCAACTCTTGAAAGCTGCATGCGCAGCATCTAGTGCTAAGTTCACATCATCCGCATTAGATCTAGCTACCTCACAAAACACCTGCCCAGTAATCGGGCTTAGGTTTTCGAAATAATTACCTGACACTGGCGGAACCCATTTCCCTCCAATATAGTTGTCATAGCGTTTCTTGTAGGGAAAATCAAAATCAATACCAAAGCTTTTCAAATCCATCATGCTCATAGCGAGTCTCCTAGGCTGAATTTATTGAAATTATCAAAACTACATGTAAGCGATATGCTAATCCTTACTTGATAACTATATCGCCTAACATGATGGTGATAATATTCTCATAAACCATTAGACTCCTAACTGATGGCATAAATGAAAAAATACATCCATGCCATCAGCTTTTAGACACACAACTAATTTAACTCCTCCCTAAGCTCATCTATATCGACTCCACCTTCAACCCCAAAAAACTCAGAGTCAAACTCATCAATAACGACTGAATCGCCCTCTAAAGACCTAGACCTACTCTTTGTCCAGATCATTTTTAACTCTCGGGCATGGATCTCGCTGATACTACGCACCACACCATCTTCATCAGTATATTGACGATTTTTTATACGCCCTCTCAACCATAATTTATCACCCACATCCATATAGTCACTCACACGTTTAGCCAAACTGCCTTTAAACAAAACAATATGCCACTGCGTATCCGTAAGTAATTCACCGCTCACCCTATCACGCCACTTTTCAGTCGTAGCAAGTGATAAACGCACATGTGGCTTACCATCATCAAAATGGCGTAACTCAGGTAGGTGACCTAAATTCCCCATCAACACTATCTCATTAATGCAAGAAGTCATGCATAGCTCCTCTTTTTCTGTGAATAAAACGCTTGTATAAAAATGCAACAGCGCCAAGGCCTCTACACCTTATTTGTTACTGTAGAGCAATTGAAGAACTTTACCATCCGTAACTGGAGCATATTATCCACCACAAATACACACAATTAAGTCTAGCAATCTTTTTTTTATTACATTAAGATGAACATATTGTCTTTAACAACTAATAAAGGATATGCGATGGCTATTGTATATGACCTACACCCAGATGACCCACAGCAACGCTTAATTAACCAAGCTGCGGGTTTATTGGCTAATGGTGGTATTTTAGCGATACCGACTGACTCCAGTTACGCCTTAGTAGCAAGATTGGACGACAAAGACGCAGCTGACAAACTGCGCTCTCTACGAGGACTTGATGATCGTCATCACTTAACCTTACTCTGCCGCGATTTATCTGAAATTGCTAAATTCGCACAGGTAGACAATCAACAGTACCGTCTATTAAAAGCCGCAACACCCGGTCCGTGGACCTTTATCTTAGAGGCAACTAAGGATGTACCTAAACGAGTACACCATCGTTCACGTAAAACCATTGGCATCCGTGTCCCTGATCATAAAATTGCTCTCATGTTTTTAGAAACTGTGGGAGCTCCATTACTGGCAACAACCTTTATCGCTCCGGGCAAAGATGACCCATTTACAGATATTGAGGACTTTCAAGCTGATTATCAGCATGAATTAGCGGGTATCATTGATGCTGGCTCTTGCTCTGGCGTCGGCACAACAGTAATTGACTTAACTCAAACACCAGTCGAAATTGTTCGTCGTGGCTCTGGCGACCCAGCTACTATCGGTTTATAAATTATCAAAAAAAACTATATACACAATTAAGGCACAACGCTTAACAATTTGTTATGGCCTGTGCCTTAATATTCTGCCTTTAAAGATGACTTTTTAATGTAAACTACAGAGCTAAGACTATTATTCAGTTTCTGGCGTTTTGTTATTTAAGGATGTAATTATGTCAAGCAGCTCTTACCCAGTTTTTAGGGGTAGTATTCCAGCGTTAATCACCCCAATGCAACCAAATGGCGAAGTGGACTTTGAGGCGTTTAAAAAGCTGGTAGATTGGCATGTACAAGAAAAAAGTGACGGCTTAGTTGTAATTGGAACCTCTGGCGAGTCACCGACAATTGATTTTAAAGAGCATGCTGCTTTACTTTCTACTGCTGTCGAATTCGCTGACGGTCGTATCCCGATTATTGCTGGCGTTGGTGGCAACTCCACCAAAGAGGCTTTACACCTGACTCGTGAAGCTGAAAAAGCCGGTGCTCAAGCCGGTCTTTCGGTTGTTCCTTATTACAATAAACCCACCCAAGAAGGTTTGTATCAACACTTCAAACATATTGCTGAGAATAGCGGCTTGCCCATTATTTTATATAATGTGCCTGGTCGCACTATTGCTGATATGTCTAATGATACAGTACTACGTTTAGCAGAGCTACCTGGCATCATAGGTATCAAGGACGCGACTGGCGATATATCACGCCTAGGTAATCTCATGAAGCACAAACCAGCTGACTTCCAGGTTTTAAGTGGTGATGATCCAACCGCTGCTGCCCTTATCCTTCTAGGTGGTCAAGGCAACATATCCGTCACTGCTAACGTCGCCCCTCGCCTTATGCATGATTTATGTTTTGCCGCACTTGAAGGCGATCTTGCCACAGTACGCGAACTTAATGCTAAGCTCTCAACTCTTAATAAAGTTCTTTTTTCTGAGGCTAACCCTATTCCAGTTAAGTATGCTTTAGCTAAGATGGGTAAAAGTGAATTAGGTTACCGCTTACCGTTAGTTGGTCCATCAGATGCTACAAAATTACTAGTTGATGCAGCCTTAAAAGAAATTGATTTAATTTAATTAAAAGAGCTATTCCAAAAGGAATTAACATACATGCTAAAACTGCAAACAAAAATTCGTTTTTTAGCCTTAGCTGCCGGCACTTCAGTTGCAATGGTCGGTTGCAGCACGGTTGATGATTTGTTAGGCCAAGATCAAGTTGACTATAAAAGCACTGTTCGAGCTGACCCTTTAAGCTTACCACCTGATTTATCAGATACACAGATCAGTGCCCCGCAATACAGCATTACAGGCAATACAGCCTCTGTCCTTGCCTATAACGAATCCCAAGAACGCACAGCGGCTTCAAATCAAGGCTTAAATGTCCTACCGGAAGTTGACGGCATGAAGGTTATTCGCAGCGGTAACACTCGTTGGCTACAAATTGATGCGGATCCTAATGCAGTCTATCCACGTCTAATTTCTTTCTGGAACAACGAGGGTTTCACCATCAATCGTGACAATCCACAAGCAGGAATTATCGAAACTGATTGGGCTGAAAACCGCGCTAAAATCCCTGGTAATTTTTTACGTCGAACTTTAGGCTCAATTATCGACATGGTTTCTGATAGCGGTGAACGTGAGCGATTCACTACGCGTTTAGAACGCCATGGCGACACGACGGAGATTTATATTAATCATCAACGGATGGTTGAAACAGCCATGGATCGTGATGGTACAACCTTCAAGTGGTTACCTGCAGAAGAAGATCCAGGTCTTAATGCTGTAATGCTCTCTCGCCTCATGGCCTTTTTAGGAGCAGAGGAAGAGCGTGCGCAAAATGCAGTCCGCAACGCACAAGAGACTCCGTCATCTCAAACAAGTTCGGCAAGTTCGGAGCTAACCCCTATTGAAGGACAAACTGCCTTAAACTCATCGCTTTCCACTGATGATACATGGCGTCGGGTAGGCTCGTCACTAAGCAGAGCAGGCTTTACTATTGATGAGTCCAATTTAGCTAACGGCACCTATGTTGTTCGCTATTTAGATACTGATACGGGTGAAAAGCGCCAAGCAAGTAATTTTATTAGTCGCTTATGGGGCGATGAGGGTAATATTACGCCAGTATCTTATACAGTTAAAATCACTCCCCAAGCACACGGCTCCAAAATCTCTATCTTTAACAAAGATGGTCAAGAGGAAAATACAACTACCGGCGCACGTATCCTGCGTGTTATCGCTGAACGCTTCTAGAGATGACTCTCTTAGATAATTGAGTGGGATGAGAAGTCACTGCAGCAACAACCAGACTTCTTTCAGACTGACGAGCTTACCAGAGCCCACTATGGGAAAAACAAAAAAACCACAAGACCCCTGTCCTGTGGTTTTTTACTTATACCGCCACCTTACAATCCATTAAATTACTTGATTTTAGATTGGTACTGCAGATAATAAGCGTATAAATCCTGCTCATTTTCAAGACGCACAGGCATACATTGGATCTTCATAGACTGTTCTTCAAATGGCTTCGCAAGATCCTCATACACCTCTGCCGTTGACAAACCAAATGGACTTGCATCCTCATTTGAATATGCATACGTTACCTCCTTAATGCCAGCAATACGCATCGCCGCCATACACATAGGGCATGGATGGCCACTCGCAAAAACCACACACCCTTCTAAGTTAGCCGTACCTAAAGTTTGACTAGCCTCACGTATTGCTAGCAGCTCAGCATGTGCAGTGGGATCGTTTGTCTGCACTATCATATTAACTGCGCTAGCAATCATTTGATCATCTTTAACAACCAAAGCACCAAAAGGCCGCCCACCCTTTTCCACACTTTCATAAGCAAGCCTAATTGCTTGCCGCAGAAAATTTTTATGCTGATTCATTAATTAGCTCCTTATCACTGATATGACTAGTTAGCACCTGCTTCTCGTAGAATGGATTCAACCTCACGATACCCTCTTTTCTGTGCATGCTGCAAAGCAGTTACACCATTTTTATCCGCTAGATTAGGGTCTGCACCAGCATTAAGCAAAATGCTTACTATTTCCTGATACGGATAGCCACCATCCCCTAAAATGACCGCTTCAAGCAATGCTGTCCAACCCAACTTATTCACGTGGTCCACTGCAACACCAGCATCAATCAACTGCTGCACAGTTTCTACATGACCACGCTCAGCAGCTGGAATTAATGCCGTACCACCATAACGATTAACACTCTGCAAATCGGCACCATGCGCCAGAGTCATCTTAAGAATATCTAGATGTCCTCGGGCACCAGCATATAAATATGCGCTGTCATTGATACGGTCTTTCATATTGACATCAGCACCCGCGTCTATCAAAGCTCTTGCTGCTTCGATGTTATTTCTATGTGTAGCCACCAACAAAGCGGTCGCGCCTCGTCCATCACGGACATCAATATCGATAGTGCCATTCGAAAGAATCTGTTCAATTACTTCGACATTATTTTGATAAGCGGCAGCATGTAAAGGATTCTGCTCTATTACACTGCCTAATATCGGTTTAGCTGCTAAGAATAGTCCGAAAGTACAGATAGTCACAATAAATAATTTGACCATTTTCTTCTCCAAAAAAATATCTTATCAAGTGAAGTATTTAAAACGATCTAAAAAATCACTATTACCTCAAATTAACTTAAGACATACTATATAAAACAATAGTGTTCATAGTTGCGAGCGAACTAACTACCCATCGCCTCTTTAAGCATGATACTTTTAATCGCTTTTACTACCGTTATACTAAATCCTCTAACTTATCCAAAATTCTACTTGTTTATATTAATTTTTTGGTATTTTTTTGTTACTCATCTTTTCTGCGGTTATTCAATAAAAAAATAGCATGAATCATAATAAATAAAACAACCGATAGCAATGCAATAATAAAACCAATCAAGATATTACTACTAACAATCCAAAAAACAATCGTCAAAACAAATATGCATAACATCCAGCGACGATTAATCCATTCAAACAAAGATGTTACTTTAACCCTTAGTTTACTCATTCTAAAATCCTTTCATCAAACAACAAAAATTCTCCCTAAGCTTTGATACAAGTTGTGACTCATACTACTCTCATCGGCTTAACCCTAATAATAAAAACTTCCGCAATAGAGCATAATGTACTGTAAGCATTCACAAGATGCTAGCAATAAAAGTGCAGATTATCCATTTGCATAAATCATA
>CANROD010000016.1 GCA_947632105.1 uncultured Oligella sp.
TATCTGTGTCTGACCTTAGCAGATTAACCGGCCAACATAATTGTCGCTACGCCGGTCAAGTTAATTGTCGCTCTATAGCTACTTAGAATTTTAGGGTAGTAAATAGTTAAAATGATCCCGCGAGCAATAATAAAAACAATCAATGCTACCCATAATCCCACGTTGCCGAGAGCTGGACTCAGCAGATATCCAGCGAACAACATGCTTATTAATCCAATAACAGTTGAATTGCGCATAGCTTTGCTTTTTGTGACGCCCACAAACACACCATCCAATTGGAAGGCGATAAAAGACACAAATATATAGAAGGCAGCTAGGCTTTTATGCTGATTAGCAATTGTTTGTAAGCTAGTATCAGGCGTTAAAAGCTGTATAAAAAGATGACCGAAAAGCAGTAGTACTACACTCAAGATTAATGCGCTGACAGCGGCAACGACTGTATTATCAATGACTGCTCGGATAAAACGCTGACGTTTTTTTGCACCATAGGCTTGTCCGACAATCATCTCAGTGACATTTGCAAAGCCATCTAAACAATATGCGGACATGGAGATAAATTGTAGGAGAATATGATTTGCTGCGAGTGTTGCGTCACCAAAATTAGCTCCTTGTCTTGCAAACCAAGCAAATCCCCCTAAGAGTGCTAAGGTGCGGATCATAATGTCGCTATTGACAATGAAAATGGCCTTGGCTTTTTCCTTATCAAAAACTAGCACTGATAATTCTTTAAAACGCTTAGTGATTGGTCCCACTTCTAATTTGTGGAAAATCAGGTAAAGCGCATAAAGAACGGTCACCCATTCGGCAAGTAAAGTGCCTAGCGCAATGCCTTTCACCCCCATATTTAAAAACACCACGAAGAGGATGTTTAGCAAAATATTTAAACCATTTAATAAAATCTGAACGATAAGAACTTGCTTCGTCCAACCTAGGCCAATTAAGGTGCCCATCAAGGCAAAGGTGACTAAGGTGGCAGGTGCACCCCAAATCCGTATATCAAAATAATCTTTGACTAATAGATTGACGTCAGGGCTCGCTGAAAGGAAAGATGAGGCGAGCGCGTGTATAGGTTGTTGCAAAATAATCAGTATTAAACCGATCGCTGAACCTAAAATAATGGTTCTAAAGAGTAGTGCGTGCAATTCATTTTGATCGTTGCTGCCAACAGCTTGTGATATGAAGCCAGTCGTACCCATGCGCAAGAAGCCGAAGCCCCAATAGACAAAGCTAAAAATCAAGCTGGCTAAGGCAATGGCAGCAAGATCTGTTGTGCTACCCATTTGACCAATAACAGCGGTGTCAACTAAACCAAGCAAGGGCACAGAGGCATTAGCCAAGATAATTGGAATAGCCAGTTTTATAAGATAGATATAACTGGATAAGTCAGTAAATAGAGTTGTTTTTTTAGTCATTTAGTGGGACTAGGGAAATCCCTAGAGGTTTTAAAGTCAATTTTTTGCTAAATTATTGCATTCTTACTTGAAATTGATAATGAGAACAATTATCATACACATATAGCTTTTAAATATTAGCATCATTAGATATTTTTATACGGCGAGTTTATTTTAACCTTTATTAAAACCTTTAGGCGGCCACCAAAATACTAAAATCATAGGTCGCTGGCTTTTATAAGTTTATACAGCAAAGTGCTGTAGCCGAGAGGGAGATTTTTTATGTACGTTTGTATTTGTAATGCGATTACTGAGCGCCAGATTCAGGATAGTGTTTCTGCCGGTACGGTTAATTCTTTCAGTGATTTACAAGCCGAGCTCGGTGTAGCCACATGCTGTGGTTGCTGTGCAGACGTAGCAACTGCTTATTTGAAGAACCCAAAAGGCCGCTCCGTAGAAGTAACAGATTTAACTGAGATTGTTGCTGCTTAGTGTAGTAGCTGTTATTCGTATTTCTCCTGTTACCTATCAGAGTAGTTTTTGAAGTTATAAAGTTTGAAATCAGAAAGAGCCGAGGAGATGTGTATTTCTCCTCGGCTCCTTTTTGACTATAAGAATCTAAACCTTATTCAGGTGTCGTTTCAATCACAGTCTGTAAGTAATGCTCTGCACCTAGATCGCCCACTAGTTCTAATTGTAGATCTAACCAATCCCAGTGATCTTCATTATGCCCTTTAAGCTTTTCTAAAAGAGAGCGAGTCACATAGTCTTGCTTTTCTTCACAGAGCTGAATGGCTTCCATAAGCACTTCGTCTTTGAGCTCTTCGATTTTGATATCACACTTGATAGTTTCGATAGGTCCTTCACCGATATAGAGCTTACCAAGATCTTGAAGATTTGGTAGACCCTCTAGAAGCAGGATACGTTCAATAATATCGTCCGCAAATTTCATATCTGCAATTGACTCTTTGTAGATATACTTGCCTAAAGCATCAAACCCCCAGTTTTTATGCATGCGGCCATGCAAAAAATACTGATTGATCGAAGTTAAATACACGCGAAGTGTTTTATTTAAAGCTTGTAATACTTGTCTATCGCCTTTCATACGAGCTCCTTATTAAATTTGGCTCTGTAAGTAGTTTGGTAGACCAATAACGTCAATTAAATGTAGTTGTTGCTCTAACCAGTGAGCGTGATCTTCTTCAGTATCCTTTAATTGCGCTATCATCAAATCACGAGAAACGTAATCCTGATGCTGTTCGCAAAGGGCAATACCTTTTTTAAGATTTTCTTGTACCTCTAGCTCAAGTGCTAGATCATTTTTAAGCATATCAACAACAGTAGCGCCGATATTAACAGAAGTTGGTGCTGAAACAGGTATACCGCCTAAAATTAAAATACGACGGATGAAGTCATGTGCGTGACCCGTTTCATCGTCCATTTCATGATCGATGCGCTCAAACAGTTTGTTGTAACCCCATTCAGCATACATGCGAGAATGGATGAAGTATTGGTCACGAGCGGCTAGTTCACCAGCTAATAGCTCGTTCATAAATTCAATAACTTCTGGATGGCCTTTTAAACCTTTCATAACTAATTCCTTGATAGAGATTAAGTGATTGAATTATAACAGTCACAATGTGACAAATGAACACTCAAGCTGTTAAGTTGTGCCGATCGTTAACCTATTTGGTAATCATTTTCATTGACAAATAGTAATGCTTATTGATTGAGAGCACGTTTAATTTCTGCTATTAGTATTTTTCAATAGATTAAATATAATTAATTCAGAGTTGATGCTGGACTTTGCTTTATTGCCATCAACTGACTTTAAAGATGGTGTGCTTGATTAGAAAGCAAAGGAATTCTCTGAAGATTCAAAACTTATTCACAGAATTTGTGGATAAGTTTGTTAGTTAAAAAAGGAATCAGCCCTAACTCATTGTTATACAAGAGTTAGGGCTGATTGTCGTTTAAATGAGCACAGTAAGCTCAAGTGAGACCTATTAAACGGAGTTCTCCCGCTTAAGCGGATCCATGAATATATAGTATTTCTTGATATGAGTGGCCTCTTGCTGTTAATACAAACCCTGATTGCCTTAAAACATACACATCTGTATAGTTCAATACGGATGTGTATGTTGGTGCATGAGTTTAATGAGGTTGAACAGAGGCAACAGGTGATGAAAAAAATTCATATTCTTCCTGAAAATGACAAAACAAATGGTTGGAGTAAATTAATTCCATTTAGGGAGCCTAAAACAAGTTTAAATAAGGATGTTAGTGCGGATTGGCTCATCATTGGTGGAGGTTACGCTGGTTTAGCTGCGGCAAGACGTATAGCAGAAAATAGGCCTAGAGATAAAATAATTTTAATTGAGGCTGATGTTGTTGGTGAAGGGGCACAAGGCAGAAACTCTGGATTTGCGATTGATATTCCTCATAACGTCGGTAGTTCAATGGATGAGTTACGGAGTGCTCAAAGTTACTCGAGGCTTGCTCGTGCCTCCATAGCTTGGCTTAGAGAGTTAAAGCAACGCTATAGCATTGAGTGCGACTGGCGTGAGTCCGGTAAGTTTCATACCGCAGTTTCTCCAAAAGGGATCAAGGAAGTTTTATTACCTACAAAGAAAATGCTTGATTCATTAGGAGAGAAAAATCATTGGCTTGAAGGTGGCAAACTTCATGAAAAACTGGGATTCACACATTTCCAAGCAGGAATTTATACACCGGGTACCGTTTTACTTAATCCAGCTGCACTAACAAAAGGTTTGGCTGATAATTTACCTACTAATGTGACCTTATATGAAAAAACTCCTGCGCTAGCAGTGGATTATTCTGATGACGTTAAAGTTATGACACCGACAGGAAATATTACGGCTAAAAAGCTGATTCTGACGGTTAATGTCTTTATGGAACAATTTGGTTTTTATAAAAACAAACTTATTCCAATGGCTGCTCATGCAAGTTTGACACGGGCTATGTCTGAAGCAGAACAAGAAAGATTGGTAGGTTTAAGCTCTTGGGGGCTGACGCCGGCTAATGCGTTTGTAGGAATTACTATGCGCCGTACACCGGATCAAAGAATTTTGATTCGTCAAAACATGAAATATGCTCCTAATTTACGTACTACGGACAGTGAAAGACAGAAGGCAAGGGAGATACATCAAAAGCTTTTTGAGGAACGTTTTCCTATGCTTAAGGGTGTAACGATGGAGCACACTTGGACCGGTTATATCTGTATTTCAAGAAATGGGGCACCAGGCTTTGGTCAATTAAGTCCAAATGTTTATTCAGCTGTTTGCCAAAATGGTGTAGGTATCACAAAAGGTACATTCTCAGGGATGTTAATTGCTGATATGGCGACAGGAGTTGAGAGCTCTTTGCTTGAGGATATGAAAACCCTCGGTGAACCATCTGCTTTACCTTCCCGCCCATTTTTAGATTTTGGGGTTAAGTCAAGATTTCAATGGGAGCTTTGGTCTTCAAGGGCTGAGGCATAGTTTTTTCTTATTATAGAGTAATGAATTTTAAGTTTTTAAGAGGTAATTAATTATTATGATTTGGTTTAAAAAATTGGTCATTGCGACAACTTTATCTTTCTTAACTTCTACTGCCGTAGCAAAGACAACAATGAATATAGCAACCGACTCGGGTGTTAAGGGCTCACCGAGTGGTGATGCTGTTGAAAAATGGGCTAGGCTAATTGAAGAGGGAACAGACGGTGCGCTTAAATTCCGTATTTTTTATCAAAATCAATTAGGTGGTCAGCAAGATGTATTTGATCAGCATATTGCAGGTGATGTTCAGATGATGCTGAACTGGCCAATGACATCTTATGATAGAAGGTTGAGTGTTATTTATACTCCGTATATGTTTATGACATGGGAAGCAGCGATGGAGGCTTATCAGCCTGGAGGCTGGCTAAATAAAACAGTAGACTCAATCTATCAAGATAATGGTTTGAAGTTTTTTGGTGCTTGGCCAGAAGGTTTTAATGGTGTAGCAACTCGTGGTAATTACCCATCTACAATTGACGAAGCTGAGAAAGTAAAGGTTCGAGTTCCACCTGTATTTCCATTTGTAGAAACTATAAAGTCGATGGGGTTTCAAACCGTTAGCATTGACTGGGGAGAAATTTATGCAGCACTACAGACAGGAGTGGTAGATGGCGATGCAGCAAACATACTTTATCATGATTATGAATACCTTCGGGATGTTCTAGATAATTACGCACGTACTAAGCAACAGTTTATTACAGGGGTTTTGTCAATGAATTTAGAGGCATGGGAAAGTCTGTCTCCGGAGCATCAAGAAATTGTTCAGGAAGCTGCTTTGGAAATTATGACAGATCAGTTTAATAGTGCGCGAGATACTGACAGTGAGGTTGTTGAAAAGTGGAAAGCTTTAAATAAAGTATATATTGAGCCAAACATTGATGAAATATCAGCATTAGCTGCAAAGGTGAGATCTGAGGTATGGCCCTTGATAGAAAAAGAAGTTGGTGCTGACATTATGAATGAGATCAGCGAAAATTCAGTCCAAATTGAGGACTAAATATTTCCTATTTCGTTTTGGAAAAACATTAGAGGTTTAAATAATGGCTACCAGCGATACATCTAGTAAAAGGTGGTTTGTTATAGGGCTTGAGGCTATTGCTATAGCTTCAAGCTTGATAGTGTTAATTGCATTATTGTATTTAGTGATTTCAAGGTATTGGACGGTGTTCCCAGATAGTGGTATGCACACTATATCTTTGATTGCTGCTATGTGGCTATACATGACAGGAGCTTTATTGGCTAGTTATAGACGAGAGCATCTACGGGTGGATTTTATCTCGTATAAACTAACGAACAAAACATTGAAACTATGCCATCAATTATTAGTATCAGTAATTACTCTATTTATCACCATCCTTTTTTTATATTGGACTTATAAAATGTTTAGTTGGGGAGCGAGATTTTCAACAACTATGCCAGGTTCAAATATTCCAATATGGGTTCCTCAGTTGGCTATAGGTATGAACGCTATTGGAAGTGTCTGTTTTTCGTTACGTGATTTAGTATTGATTATTAGTGCCTATAGAACTCAAGGAAGCTAATTATGTATGCCGTTTTCTCTATCCTTTTACTATTGTTTTTGATGGGAATAGGTATTCCAGTAGCTTGGTCTTTTGCTGGAACCTTGGGCTTCCTAGTCTATATCTATGATGTGAATTTAAATACGTTAATGCTTCAAGGATTTAGATCCTTAAACTCTGTTGTGCTTTTGGCTTTACCTATGTTTGTTATGGCTGGTTATCTGATGCAATCAGGTGGAGTAGCTAAAAGGCTAGTGGACTTTTTAGAAAGTCTAGTCAAAGGCAGGAAAAGCGGTTTAGGTACTGCCATGGTACTCTCTTGTGCGATGTTTGGTGCTATTGCAGGAACAGCCTCAGCAGCCGTTGCTTCCATTGGTTCAATTTTGATTGAACCAATGGAAAAACAAGGTTATAGCAGAGGTTATTCAGCTGCATTATTGGGAGTTTCGTCGTTATTAGGGATCCTAATTCCACCCTCGATTACGATGATTTTATTTGCAGTAGTTACGCAACAGTCAGTCGCTGCTTGTTTTGCAGCCAGTATTGGTCCAGGCATTTTATTAATGATTGGGCTAGTTATAATGAATTATTTCTCTGTTAAAAAATGGTCTCAAGAACAGGGTGTTAAAAAAGTAGAAGATACTTTAAGAGTTGAGAAAAAAGAAGTAGTTAAAAACTTTTTGTTTGCTATTCCTGCGCTTAGTATGCCTATCATTATTCTTGGGGGTATCTATGGTGGAATATTTACACCTACAGAAGCGGCTGCTATAACTGTTGTTCTAGCAATCATTATAGGTAAGTTATTTTATAGAGATTTAACACTCAAGAAGTTAGGAACAAGTTTGGTTGATTCGACGGAAACTACTGGCATCATTATCCTAATTTTACTTTTTTCTTTCTTGATAAGTAGAATTTTTGTAGTTCAAGGTATACCGCAGGACTTAACACACTATGTGACGGGAGTTGTAGAGCAACCTATTGCTATCTTATTACTTGTTAACTTATTTTTAATTTTAATAGGGATGATTATTGATGATATTTCACTAACGGTAGTAATTGCTCCACTATTTTTACCCTTAGTTGGTGTTGCTGATGTTTCAGGTATCCATTATGCTGCTATTGTGGCATGCTCTGTCGTAGTTGCAGCGAATAGTCCTCCCTTAGCTCCAATTCTTTATATGTCTTGCCGTATTGGTAGAGTTAACGTCCATGAGTCATTTTTACCTTCAATCAAAATGATTGCTTTTGTCGCTCTACCGGTTTTACTAATCACAACATTTATCCCCGAAGTTTCTTTGTTTATACCTCGACAATTAGGGTTGTTGTAATGGTTTCTTGAACTTTATTATTCAAGTTTTTTACATTTTAAAGAGTTTCTTTTCATTTATGTCAAACGAAGATTTTTTAGTAACTGCAGCTAATTTAGGTGTCAAGGACAGTACTCAGTTAGCACGAGCTGATTGGCTAAGAGTAGCAGTAAAGCTTTTAGCAGAAGAGGGAGTAGACTCTCTACGGATCACCAAGTTAGCTGAGGTGTTAGGCGTAACTCGTGGCAGTTTTTATTGGCATTTTAAAAATAGAGAAGAATTATTAGATACCTTGGTAATTTATTGGCAGCAAAAGAATGCTAGCTTAGTGCCAACAGTGTTAAAGGACATGAATTCATTAAATGAGGGAGTAGTTGCATTATTTGCCGCTTGGTTAGACCCTTCTAGATTTGAACCCAGACTTGATGTAATGATTCGAGATTGGGGGAGAAAGTCATCAAAGGTAAAAAAGATAGTAACTAGAGCTGATATTGAGTGTATTGAAGCAATAGCTCACTTTTTTCATAAAATGGGCATGAGTACAGTTGAGGCGATGACTCGGGCTAGAACAATGTATTTTTGTCAGATAGGATATTATGTTTTAGACTTACAAGAGTCTTTATCACAACGTTTGCAATACTGGGATGATACGTTGCATATGATTATTGGTTCATCCATAGATACAAATGAAATTTCATACTTAGCAAAAAAATATGATATTTTTATTTAAAAGTTATTCACATAATTTGTGGATAAGCTTGTTAGTTAAAAAAGGAATCAGCCTTAACCCATTGTTATTCAAGAGTTAGGGCTGATTGTCATTTAAATGAGCAGTACTAGTTCTTGTATGGTTTATTAAGCAGAGTTTTTCCTAAGTGAGCAGATATGCCTCGGATGGTGATATTTATAGTGTGTGTAAAAACGCAGGTTTTGTAGCTTTAAAAGTTATTCACGTAATATGTGGATAACTTTGTGTCTTAATCCAGTAATATATCGTAAGTAATTGATTCGTATGGAGCTCCTGTGGGTTGAGGAGTTATTGAGCAGCTTGATAGCATGCGAGCTGTTAGGATATACAGCTTCTACTAGTAAAATTGCCAGAAATTTGTTATAGTTTCATACTGGTATTATATATACTAGTTTTTCAGTGTGTCGCGTCAATCAGCGACTGTCATTCAAGGGCAATTTAAGTCGACTATCAATCACATATAGCGATCTTTAAATTGACTAGCCTTGCCTTCCCTAAAAATTATTAATAATTTTTATCAAACAAATGCACTGGTATGTATTTTGTATGAATTATGTAACAGTTGCATCAACAATTGTAAGGAGTTTTATTGTGTCAAAAAAAAGAATAGCAATTCTGGGCGCAGGTCCTAGTGGTCTTGCTCAATTACGAGCTTTTGAAGCATTGCGTAAAGCAGGTGTCGCAGATTTACCTGAAATCGTATGTTATGAAAAACAAAATGACATTGGTGGTATGTGGAATTACACATGGCGCACAGGATTAGATAAAAATGGTGAACCCGTGCATGGGAGTATGTATCGTTATTTATGGTCCAATGGGCCTAAAGAGTGCTTAGAGTTTGCAGACTATAGCTTTGACAAACACTTTGACCAAGCTATTCCATCTTACCCACCACGCGAGGTCTTAAAAGACTACATTATGGGACGTCTTGATAAGCGTGCTATTTTTAACTATATTCGTTTTGAGTGCCCTGCGCGTTGGATTACTTTTGATGAGGCAACCCAACTCTTCACAGTAACGGTGATGAATCATAAAACCGGTGAGCAGGAAGCAGAAGAATTTGATTATGTCATTGTCGCAACTGGTCATTTTTCTACACCAAATATGCCTTATTACGATGGTTTAGATGTATTTCCGGGTCGTGTTTTGCATGCTCACGACTTCCGTGATGCTCTTGAGTTTGAAGGGCAAGATGTGTTACTTGTAGGTGGTAGCTACTCAGCTGAAGACATTGCTTCACAGTGCTATAAGTACAGTGCTAACTCTGTCACGATTAGCCGACGTAGTGGTTCTTATGATTATAATTGGCCTGAGGGTATTAACGAGAAAACAGGGATTGATCATATTGAGGGTAAAGTAGTTTATTTTACCGATGGTAGCTCTCAGAGCTTTGATGCCATTATTATGTGTACAGGCTATATCTTCCATTTTCCATTTTTACCTGATGAGCTTCGTCTGGAAACAGGTAATTGCTTATATCCTGACAATCTTTATAAAGGTATCTTTTTTCAAAATAATCCTAAGTTGATATATTTAGGCATGCAGGATCAATGGTTTACCTTTAATATGTTTGATGCTCAAGCGTGGTACGCACGTGATGTCATCATGGGTAAGATTGAGTTACCTAATGAGGCAGAACGCCGCATTGAGATGGATTCATGGTTAGGGCGACATGAGCAACTGGATAGCGATGGTGTTTCTATTGATTTCCAAGCATCATATATTGATGATTTGCTTGATGCTACCGACTATCCTAGCTTTCCAGTTCATCAGCAAGCTGAGCTATTTAAGCAGTGGCTTCAGGATAAACAAGCAGATATTATGGGCTTCCGTAATAAGTCCTATCAATCCACTATTACCGGTACTATGGCAGCTCAATTGCCTAAACCATGGTTGAAAATTAAGGATGACTCGCTTGAAGGTTTTATGTCATTGAAATTTAAAAAGAACGACGAGTAGTCTAAATTTTTACTTAATGGTGCTTTAGTGCCTTAAGTATTGAGCAGGTTCCTGGGTAGTGCTGTAGCATAATTTTGGAACCTGTTTTTATGTTAGGTTACGGTAATTCTTTCTCTACTTTTTTGACTAGAACATTTTTCTGTTTCTTGCCGTAATTAAATCAATTTGATTAAGCTAAGGGTTTTGTAAATAAAGTGACCATTAGTGAATGACTAACACAATTCGGTTTTTGGTTTAGTTTGCTTGTCACAACACTCTTCCATTAGATAACCTACTAAACCCATCAATGCCGAAGTATTAGCACGATAGCGCTGAAAGCGTCCTTCCTGGTCTACGGAGATAAGACCTGCATATACCAAGACCTTCAGGTGAAAAGATGAATTGGTTGGAGGAATAGCTAACTGCGAACTAATTTCTCCAGCAACTAAACCGTCCTCTCCAAACCTTACTAATAACTTCACAATATCAAGCCTTAACTCTGAAGCTAAGGCATCAAATTTACTCACTGCCTCTTTTTTATCCATGCTACCCAATCCATTCAATCTTTGAAGAAAATACTCCCTGAGCTCGGAGGTAAAACCTATTCCCATCCGGTCCAAAGTAAATAAAAATTAAATACTACGTTGATTTACTCGTTTAGATAGTTCTTCTGCGCTTTCTTTTCTTTCACTATACCTATCTACCAAGTAGTCTGCACACTCACGGGTGAGTAGCGTGAACTTCATGAGCTCCTCCATCACATCAACGATTCGATCATAGTATGAGGACGGCTTCATTCTACCATCCTCTTCGAACTCCAAATACGCCTTAGCAACAGAAGATTGATTAGGAATCGTAATCATGCGCATCCATCGCCCTAAAACTCGCATCTGATTTACAGCATTGAAAGATTGTGAACCACCGGACACTTGCATAACAGCTAAGGTTTTACCTTGAGTAGGTCGCACCGCACCTATTGATAAAGGAATCCAATCAATCTGCGCTTTTAAAATACTTGTCATCGCACCATGGCGTTCAGGTGATGTCCAAACCATGCCTTCTGTCCAAAGGACTAAATCTCGTAATTCTTTAACCTTAGGGTGATCTTCAATTACCCCGTCTGGTTGTGGTAAGCCTTGAGGATCAAAGATCCGAGTTTCGGCTCCTAGCTTTTGTAATATTCGAGCGGATTCTTCCGTCACCAATCGGCTGTATGAACGATCTCTAACCGAACCATACAATAACAAAATACGTGGTGGGTGCATAATTTTTTGCTGCGGAAATAACTGTTCAATTTCAGGTTTTTTTAATAAGTTTTTATTTATATTAGGTAAATTATTTTTTAACAATTCGTTGTCCTTTTTCATCAATAACAGCCTCGCCATCTTCTTTAGAAAAAGCGGCATGTTGTGGATTGGGTAGAATATCAAGTACCAATTCTGAAGGTCTGCATAAGCGGGTGCCAAGTTTGGTGACTACGATTGGGCGATTAATCAAGATAGGATGTTCAAGCATAAAATCAATGAGTTGCTCGTCAGTCCATTTAGGATCGTCAAGGCCTAGATTTTCATAAGGAGAGCCATTTTTTCTTAATACATTATGTACTGATAAACCAGTTGCATTAATCAAAGCAATTAAGGTGGTTTTATCCGGTGGCGTTTTAAGATATTCAATAATGGTAGGCGTTTCACAACTATTTTCAATCATAGCCAATACATTTCTTGAGGTTCCGCAAACGGGATTATGGTAAATAGTGATGCTTGTCATTTTAAAGCCTTACAATATCAGTGGTTAAGAAAAAGCAGTTAAGCGCAAGACTAAGGCCGCTAAGGTAAGTAATAAAACAGGGGTCGTTAACACCACACCTACTTTGAAGTAATAACCCCAGCTAATGCTCATGCTTTTTTTAGCTAGAATATGTAGCCATAACAAGGTAGCCAAGCTACCGATAGGCGTGAATTTTGGTCCTAAGTCACTGCCTATCACGTTAGCATAAATCATCGCTTCTTTAATTACGCCACTTGCACCAGAGGCATCGATAGAAAGTGCCATTGTTAAGACCGTAGGCATATTATTCATAATCGAAGACAGTAAAGCCGAGAGTACGCCTGTACCCAAAGCCGCACACCATATACCCCCTTTAGCAAATTCATTAAGTAGCCAAGCAATATAATCTGTTAAGCCTGCATTACGAAGACCATACACCACTAAATACATGCCTAATGAAAAAATGACAATTTGCCAAGGTGCTCCTTGTAATACTTTTTTTATATTAATAGTCGTTCCAAAAGTAGCGATAGCAAGCAACAGGATTGCTCCAATCGTAGCAACTGCGCTAACAGGAACTCCCAGTGGCTCTAAACCAAAAAAGCCAATAAGGAGTAAAACCAGTACCATCCAGCCCGCTTTAAACGTTCTTAAATCTTTAATCGCCGTAGTAGGATGCTGAAGCCTATCCATGGTATATGTGCGGAGAATATTACGCTTAAAAAACAAGATCAGCACACAAAGACTAGCTATGATAGAAATTATATTGACGGGTACCATCACTGAGGCGTAATCATTAAATCCAATATTGAAGTAATCCGCAGAGACAATATTGACCAAGTTAGATACAATCAGTGGCAAGCTGGCGGTATCTGCAATAAAACCAGCTGCCATCACAAAAGCTAACGTTGATGCAGCAGAAAACCCCATGGCCACTAACATAGCCATTACAATTGGTGTCAAGATTAAGGCAGCTCCATCATTAGCAAATAGCGCAGAAACAGCAGCACCTAACAAGATGATTAATGCAAAAAGCTTAATACTACTGCCATTGCCCCAGCGAGCAACATGAAGAGCAGCCCATTCAAAAAAACCCGCCTCATCCAATAACAGACTAATGATAATAATGGCAATAAAAGTAGCAGTTGCGTTCCACACAATTCCCCAAACTACTGGAATATCAGTCCACTGTACGACGCCTAAAGATAGAGCAACTATAGCTCCTATTAAAGCACTCCAGCCAATCCCTAATCCACGGGGCTGCCAAATGACTAAGATTAAAGTAAAAATAAAAATCAGAATAGAAACTAACACGAAAAAATCCTAAAATTATCCATTCATTGTGCTGTGGCAGTGCACTGACGACAAATCCAAAAATTTGATTAAAGAGAGGATAGATCTCTGGCACTTTGCTGTAAACAAGCGTACTCTAGCTTTTCTTTAGGAATACTTACTAATAGTTCTAAGCGACGGCGAATCATGAGCATTGTTTGAGTAAATACCGCTAACTTTTCCTCCTCTGAATATCCTATGTAAGAAGGATCTGGATAACCCCAATGCGCAGTGGTTGGATGATCATGCCAAAAGAGACAGGTTTCCCCTGCTGCGTTATCACATACTGTAATAATCAAATCCATTTGTGGGGCATCGGTTCTGGAAAATTCATCCCAACTTTTACTGTATAAACCCTCTATAGATACACCAACCCTTTGCAAAACATGTATTGCAAATGGATTTGGCTTTTGATTCTCTCTAGGATTACTTCCTGCAGAGTATGTTTTAAAGCATCCTTGCCCTAGATTATTGAGCAAGGCTTCAGCCAAAATACTGCGTGCAGAATTATGAGTGCATAAGAATAAAACATTCAAAGGGGCAATTTTCGACACATTCATAACTTTTCCATTAGATAGTATTTAAATTAATTTAATATTTCAATTATAGTTGAATAGTATCAATATAAAAAATAATATTTAAATATTCCTTGTCAGTATTGTTTAAGTTATTACATCAACTTAAACAATAATGCTTTGAAGCGATTGACAGTGGTAATTATCCCTTGATAAACGGCATTACTGAGGTAGAGGGTACCTTGTGAGGCTAGGTGGTTGGGGCGGTGAGTCTCTGTCTTGTCAAGACGAATTCAAGTATTTAATTAGTAATTATTATTTTTGCCTTCACACTTTTTGATACCATTCCTAAGCGGCATTGTAGAAAGTTTTTGGATATGTCAGCTGCTTTTTTGATCGCGAATGTGCCGTGCCAAGTTGTGATTGACTCTGGATTTCTTTATGTTTTTGGTGGTCCTGAATTAAGGAGACTTTTGACGTCGTGTTACTTAATATGTCTAAGTGATAGCCTTAAATACAAAAAAACCGCTATAGTAATTAATTAGCGGGTTTTTTGTGTGTTTCTAAGCAGTTTTAAAGTTGCTTATATAAATTCTTTGGCGGGAACGGAGGGATTCGAACCCTCGATACAGGTTTAAGCCCGTATGCTTCCTTAGCAGGGAAGTACCTTCAGCCTCTCGGTCACGTTCCCAAAGAATAAATAATTATATATACAAAACTACAGTTATGCAAGTTATTTCATAGCAGATGAAGAATTATTCTGTAGCTGTGTCGTATCTTCATCTAAATCAAAAACTTTGTGTAATGCACGTACAGCCAATTCCATGTATTTGTCCTCGATAAGTACAGAGGTCTTAATTTCGCTAGTGCTAATCATCTGGATATTGACGCCTTCTTTGGCTAGGGTGTCAAACATCTTGCTAGCAACACCGGCGTGTGAGTGCATGCCGATACCGACGATAGATACTTTACAGACATTATTATCAGTAATGACTTGACGCGCATCAATACTTTTTAAGACAACGTTATTAATGACATCAATAGCATCTCTATAACCTGCACGATTGACTGTAAATGAAAAGTCGGTTGTGCCATCAACTGATTGATTTTGAATAATCATATCAACATCAATATTGGCTTCAGCAATTGGGCCAAGAATACCAAAGGCGATACCAGGGCGATCAGCGACACCTAAGATAGTAATTTTTGCCTCATCACGGCTAAAGGCAATACCAGAAACAACTGCTGCTTCCATATTTGGATCTTCCTCAATAGTAATTAGGGTGCCTGACACAATTTCTTCTTCTACAGGAATGTCAGGGTCAGTTAATGATGATAAAACACGCAGAGGAACTTTGTACTTACCTGCAAATTCAACCGCACGGATTTGTAAAACCTTGGAGCCTAGAGAGGCCATTTCGAGCATTTCTTCAAAAGAGATAACACTCATACGACGAGCTTCGGGGACTACGCGGGGATCAGTGGTGTAGACACCATCAACGTCAGTGAAAATCAAACATTGCTCAGCGCCAATAGCTGCTGCAATCGCTACTGCGGAAGTATCGGAACCACCGCGTCCCAGCGTGGTAATGTGACCATTAGGATCAATGCCCTGAAAACCTGTGACAATAATCACTTTGCCTGCGTCTAAATCAGTCTTGATGCGAGTGCCATCAATCTCTTTGATACGGGCTTTGCTAAAGGCACTATCTGTTTTTACCGGGACTTGCCAACCTGTATAGCTACGGGCATTAATGCCTTCAGCTTGTAAGGCAAGAGCAAGTAGTGCACTACTTGCTTGCTCGCCGGTCGCGGCTAGCATATCAAGTTCGCGAGGGTCTGGGCGTTCAGAAAGTTCGTTAGCTAAACCTAAAAGGCGGTTGGTTTCACCGGCCATGGCTGAAGGTACTACAACCACTTGATGTCCTGCCTTGTGCCACTTAGCTACGCGCTTAGCTACATTTTGAATGCGTTCGACCGAACCCATGGAGGTGCCGCCGAACTTTTGTACGATTAGGGACATTTTTTTTATCAAAAGGGTTAAAAGAAGTATTTAATCTTACCTTAAAAGCATGTACTTAAAGGGATATTTAGGATGAAATATCATAATCTAACTCTATATTTCATCTCATAAAATTGATTTTTTATATTGGGTTAACCCTAAAAAGTCGCAAAAATGACGATGATTTAACATTTAAGAGAGTATGTTTAGAGGATAATATTTTTGTATTGAATAAAAACAACCATTTTCGGAGACAAGGATGCGTATCGGTTTTATTGGTTTAGGTAATATGGGCGGCCCGATGGCCCTAAATCTGGCGAAGGCAGGCCATGAGTTAACAGTATTTGATGTATCAGCAGATGCTATTGCTAATTTACAAGAACAAGTGCAAATTATGGTTGCCGCATCGCCAGTTGAGGTGGCTTTTGCTAGGCAGGATGTAATTGTGACGATGTTGCCGGCAGCAGCTCATGTTAAGTCAGTATATCTGGGTGATGATGGTGCCAGCGGTATTGTCGCTGCTGCAGGGGAAGGTACGGTGATGATTGATTCATCTACCATTGATCCGGCGAGTGCGCGTGAGGTAGCTCAAATAGCTCAATCAAAAGGTATTGTGGTGCTTGATGCGCCTGTTTCAGGCGGGACGGTGGGGGCGAAAAACGCGACCTTAACCTTTATGGTTGGTGGGCCTGAAGAGGGGTTTGAAAAAGCTATGCCTGTACTACAGTGCATGGGTAAAAATATTATTTACTGCGGTGGTCATGGTAATGGTCAGGTCGCCAAAGTAGCTAATAACATGTTACTTGGTATTAGTATGATTGGCGTGGCAGAGGCGATGAATCTCGGTGTTCAGCTGGGTATGGATGCTAAGACTTTGGCCAGTATTATTAATACCTCTTCTGGTCGTTGCTGGAGTTCTGATGTCAATAATCCTTGGCCGGGAGTTATTGAGACGGCGCCAGCAGGCCGTGATTATCAGGGTGGGTTTTTTACAGACTTGATGTTGAAGGATATGGGTTTAGCTCTAGAGGCGGCAGAGCAAAGTGGTTGCGCAGTGGAAATGGGTGAGCTAGCGCGTGATTTATACAAGGAATCCAGTGAGGCAGGTAATGGTCGTATAGACTTCTCTTCAATCATCAAACATATTCAGACTAAATAAGAGGGGATAGATGTTTAATACTACATTAAGCGAAGATCATATCATGATGCGTGATATGGCACGTGATTTTGCCCAAAATGAGATTGCTCCCAAGGCCTTGGAATGGGAGGCCGCTGCTTGGCTTGGCGATGATGTGATTGAACAAATGGGTGAACTGGGTTTTTTAGGAATGACCGTGCCTGAGGAGTATGGTGGTAGTTATAGCGATTATGTTGCCTATGCTTTAGTAGTTGAAGAAATTGCAGCAGCTGATGCAGCTATGGCGACGATGTTGAGTGTACATAGCTCGGTTGGTTGTGGCACTATCCTCAATAGTGGCAATGAGCAGCAAAAACAAGAGTGGTTGCCACGCATGTGTAGTGGTGAGATTATTGGTGCTTTTTGCCTTACTGAGCCGCAAGCCGGTTCTGAAGCACATAACCTTAAAACGCGTGCGACACGAGAGGGTGATAAGTGGGTTTTAAATGGTAGTAAGCAGTTTGTCACTAATGGCAAACGTGCAGGTGTAGCTACAGTGTTTGCTGTAACCGATCCTAGTCAAGGTAAGCGCGGTATCAGTGCTTTTATTGTGCCAACAGATAATCCAGGCTATCAGGTTATCCGTGTTGAGGATAAATTAGGTATCAAGGCGTCTGATACATGTGCCGTTAGTTTTGATAATTGTGAGTTATCATCCAATATGCTTTTAGGCGAGGAGGGTAGAGGTTTATCCATTGCTCTCTCTAATTTGGAAAATGGTCGTATCGGTATTGCGGCACAAGCAGTGGGTATTGCCCGTGCGGCACTGGAGGCTGCAGTTCAATACGCCAATGAACGGGTGCAGTTTGAGAAGCCGCTAGTACAGCATCCAAGTATTGCAGATAAATTGGCAAATATGGCAACAATGGTTAATGCGGCTCGTTTATTGACACTGAATGCAGCGAGTATGAAGACACAGGGTATACCTTGTTTGTCTGAGGCATCGCAGGCTAAGCTGTATGCATCAGAAATAGCTGAAAAGGTGTGTAGCGAGGCAATTCAAATTCATGGCGGCTACGGATTTTTATCTGATTACATTGTGCAGAAGTACTACCGTGATGCACGTATTACACAAATTTATGAGGGGACTAGTGAGATTCAACGCTTGATTATTGCACGTGACCTATGAATTAAAATAAAAAAGCCCATACCGTTAGTTTAAAGACATGGGCTTTTTTTGCATTAATAATTATCTAAGCAATTTGCTTTTTCAGTTCTAGTTGAAGTGCCTGTTTAAGTTCTTCATCAATATTCAATTGACGAGCTAACTCCTCTAAGTAGCTGCGCTCCATAAAGTTTGGATCAGTTAAAACAGCCAAACTAAGGGTGTATACTTGGCTAGCTAATGCTGGAGTATTAACATATTTGCTCACTTCACTTGGGTTAATAGGGCTGTTAAAAAGACTTTTTATCCAAGCCTTTTCCTCTGTAGTCGCAGCATTTTGAGTTTGTTGCTCGATAAAGGCTTGCTCCTCAGCATCAACATGACCATCAGCGCGTGCTGCCAAAATAATCGCAGCAATTAAGGCACGACTACTTTGCTCTTGAGTGGCCTCATCCAGTTGTCTGATGTCTTGACCTTCAGCGGTATCTGCAAACCAAGGACCTGCATTCGCTGTGCTAACAGCAGTTTGTTGTTGCGACTGCCAGCGTTGATAGGCGCGGAAAGCGACAGTGCCTAAAGCGGCTAAACCACCCATCTGAGCTAGATTGCTATCATTGCGGCGACCTAGTAAGACAGCTAAGGCACCGGCCCCAAGCGCTACTTGATCATTTCTTGATAGTATCTTTGAGTCTTCTTTAGTGCCGACAGTATTTTCTTTACCAAAGCCATCTTTTATTTGGCCGAAGATGTTACTGGCGATATCGCCTAAGCTTCCGCCTAAGCTGCTACCTGAAGCACTGCCTGTTGAGCCTCCCTGACCGCCTGTACCACCATTGCTGGACGTATTACTACCAATATTGCCTAGAATACTTTGAAGAATATTAATGGCACTCATGAAGACTCCTTAATTGCTTATGAATAATTAAATTTACACGCGACTGCGGTATTCCCAAGTACGAGTATCGATTTCTATTTTGTCGCCAATGTTGCAGAAAGCGGGAACTGAAATTTCAAAAGTCTCACCGATTCGTGCTGGCTTCATTACTTTACCAGAGGTGTCACCCTTAACAGCAGGTTCGGTGTAAAGGATTTCACGAACGATAGAATTAGGTAATTCAACTGAAATAGGGCGCTCCTCGTAGAAAACAACCTCAACTTCCATGCCTTCTTCTAGAACGTTAATCGCCTCACCCATGCTGTCTGCTTCGATCTCGTATTGGTTGTATTCTTGGTCCATAAATACGTACATAGGTTCCGCAAAGTATGAATAAGTACACTCCTTTTTATCTAGAGTAACGATATCAAACTTCTCGTCTGCCTTGAAAACAGACTCGCTAGCAGTACCAGTTAAAAGGTTTCTGAATCTAAATTTGACCACAGCAGAGTTACGACCTGATTTGTTATATTCTGATTTTTGTACTACTAAAGGTTGACCATCGACCATGGCTACGTTACCTACGCGTAATTCTTGTGCGTTTTTCATTGTAAAACTCTCCGAAAGGATAGATATAAAAACTTGAATTTAAATATACCGCACCGTGCGGAGCTATTTAATTCTGTATTGAAATAAGTAGCGTTATTTTAGCTTTTTTTCAGACATTCTTCATAAAAAATGATTATTTGCTGTGACAAGGTCGGTAGTTGATGGAGTTGGTTGTAAAGATTTTTTTGAAAAGTAGACCATTCTACTGATAAATCTTTGTCAAATGCATACGTTGATAATAGTTTAATTAACTCTTGTCTTGCATTTTCATCCGCGCAATTGTCGTCTAGTTGATTCCATAAGTTATTCAATTGCTGTAGCCATAGCGGCGCATTAATCGCTTCCAGCCAAGCATTTAATTTAACTAGGTGATAATCTTCGTCTTGTGCATATATATGCCACAGCATAGGCTTTTGAGCCCATTGTGCCTGAACAAAACTATCCTCACCGCGGATTAAATTAATATCAGCAGTTTGTAATAGGCAGTCATAATCAGCTTGCACAATAAATTTGAGACGCTGTATATAGACATTTGAGCTGTGCTTCGCTACGATGCTCTCTAGATGGGGGGCGACTGACTCTGCAACAATAATAATGACTGCTCTCTCTTTCGGGATCGAGTCGAGTAAGGCACTGATAGGTGCATGTGTATAGCAAAATAAATTAATTAAAATAGGATCTTTATCTTGGTAATATGCATAGCACTTTGCTGGGAGTAAATCTGCTAAAAACTGATTTTTTTCTAGCTTGTTTTGTAGTGCTTTGTGGTGACGTAATAGGCCACCGGTCTTATCATTAAAACCTGGGAAAAAGAAGTATTTAGGTACGCCATTGGGCTGTATTGATGGCTGCAGATGAAAACTTTCTACCCATTTTTCAGCGCTTAAATACTCTAGGTTTAACCAACACTGAGTATGCTCTTTCATGACCTTTAAATAACCCTCGGGCAGATCGCAAGCAAAAGCCTCAATGACTAGGTCTGCAGCCTGCCAGTCAGTTATTTGAGCATGCCAGTGGTTAACCTCAATACCTTTAATGTGTTGTTGACTGAGGCTTGGATCTAATTCGGGCTCGATTCGATGAAAGCTATTTAAATCATCTACCCATAAACGTATGCTTGACTCAGATGGGAGGCTTTTAGCAAGTCGCCAGCTGACGCCAATATCACCAAAGTTATCAATAACACGACAAAAAATATCAATCCTGTTAGGTAGTAAATTCACGTTAATTCAAATTTAAAAAAAATAGGGTTCCAGAACGATGATGATCCGAAACCCTGTGGTTAGCTTAAGTGGTGTAAATAGCCTAGCTTAAACCTCTGGGTCAGTCGATAAAAGGTCGCGTAAAACGAACGGTAAAATACCACCATGCTCGTAGTACTCAACCTCAATTGGTGTATCAATTCTCAGTAGTAACTGCACATCCTGTGAACTGCCATCCTCTCGATGGATGGTTAGAGTTACTTCTTGCTGAGGCTTAATACCGTTTTCTAAACCAGAGATGTCGTAGGTTTCATTACCTGTAATACCTAGACTCTGAACACTGTCATCACCTTGGAACTGTAATGGCAGTACGCCCATTCCAACTAGGTTGCTGCGGTGGATACGTTCATAGCTGCGGGTTATTACAGCTTTAACGCCGAGTAGTAAAGTACCTTTAGCGGCCCAGTCACGAGATGAGCCGGTACCATATTCCTCACCACCGAAAACGATCGTAGGGATACCTTCAGATTGGTACATCATCGCTGCCGTAAAAATAGGCATTTGTTCACCACTCGGTTTGTGAATGGTATCACCACCCTCATAGAGTGAGCCATTAGGAAGCTGTGGAATCATTAAGTTTTTGATACGGACATTAGCAAAGGTGCCGCGCATCATAATCTCATGGTTACCACGACGTGAGCCATAGCTATTAAAGTCAGGTTTTTTAACGTTATGTTCTTTTAACCAAGTGCCTGCAGGCGAGCTTTCCGCAATACTACCTGCGGGTGAAATATGGTCAGTAGTAACAGAGTCGCCAAATACACCTAAAGCACGAGCACCCTTAATAGTTGGAATGTCGTCAGGGGTCATGGCAAAGTCGTCAAAGAATGGCGGCTCGGCAATGTATGTGGATTCAGGCCAGCTATAGACATCCCCACTAGCACCCTCGATCTTATTCCATAACTCACCTGGATCAGATTTAATACGTTCGTAGTTGCTACGATAAGCTTCAGGATTCATAGCATAATCAGCTAGCTCTCGCACCTCATCCATCGTTGGCCAGATGTCTTGAAGAAACACTGGACCATCCTTGCCCATACCAAGAGGTTCCTTGTAAAGGTCGCGGCGGACAGTGCCGGCTAATGCGTAGGCTACAACAAGTGGAGGTGACGCTAAGAAGTTAGCCTTAATATTAGGATGAATACGCGCTTCAAAGTTGCGGTTGCCTGAAAGTACTGCCGAGCAGACTAACTCATTGTCAGTGATAGTTTTGTTTAATTCAGGGGTTAAATCACCAGCGTTGCCAATACATGTTGTACAACCGTAGGCTGCGACATCGAACCCCAATTTTTCTAAATATTGCAATAACCCCGTTTCTGTTAAGTACCTCGTCACGACACGAGAGCCTGGAGCAAGTGATGTTTTGATTTTTGGATTTACCTTAAGACCCAACTCTACCGCTTTTTTGGCTACCAAGCCCGCAGCGATTAGTACGCTTGGGTTAGAGGTGTTAGTGCAGGAGGTAATTGCAGCGATCAGAATGTCACCATTTTGCAAAGTGAGGTCGTCGTTACCCTCAATAGGATACTCTTCAGTTAGCGTCTCAGGGTTCTTGTTGAAACCGTCGTCGGATGAAGACTTAGAGAATAAATTATCAAATGTAGTCTTGACATCAGTTAGTTTAATTAAGTCTTGCGGACGCTTAGGGCCAGCAACTGACGGTACAATCGAGCTTAAATCAAGCTTTAAGAGCTGGGTGTAGTCAATGTCTGAAGCGTTTGGTACGCCAAACATTTCTTGAGCGCTGAAGTAAGCTTTAAATGCTTCAATTTCTTTGTCAGTACGGCCAGTGTATTGGAAGTAGTTGACGGTTTTTTCATCCACAGGGAAGAAACCCATAGTCGCGCCATACTCAGGCGCCATATTGGCGATAGTAGCGCGGTCAGGCACGGTTAAACTCGCTGTACCTTCGCCACAGAACTCAACGAACTTACCGACGACATTAGCTGAGCGCAGCATATTAGTCACTGTTAGTACTAAGTCGGTTGCGGTAACGCCAGGGTTTAACTGACCACTAAGTTCTACACCAATGACGTCAGGAGTGAGGATGTAGACTGGTTGACCGAGCATTGCTGCCTCAGCCTCGATACCACCAACGCCCCAGCCAACCACGCCAATACCATTAATCATGGTGGTATGACTATCTGTACCAACTAAGCTATCAGGATAGTATACGTTGCTTTGATCTTTATAGACGCCGCGAGCAAAGTACTCGAGGTTGACCTGATGCACAATACCGAAGCCCGGTGGTACAACACCAAAAGTGTCAAACGCTTGCATTCCCCATTTCATAAACTCATAACGTTCGCGGTTGCGCTCAAACTCAACCTTCATGTTGAGGTCAAGGGCATCTTCTGTGCCAAAGTAGTCGATCATGACTGAGTGGTCAACGACTAAATCAACCGGAACCATAGGTTCGATTAACGTTGGATTGTGGCCATTTTTTTGTGCTACGCCGCGCATAGCGGCAATATCTGCAAGTAAGGGAACACCAGTAAAATCTTGTAATACTACGCGAGCCACGACAAAAGGGATTTCGTCGACACGCTTGGCATTAGGTTGCCAACTAGCAACTTGCTTGATATGCTCCTCGGTAATTCGTTGACCGTCAAAGTTGCGTAAAACTGATTCTAGTACGATACGAATGGAGTGGGGCAGACGGTTAACTTCTGCTCCTAAGACCTTGCCCAGTTCGGGCAAGGAGTAATAAGTCCCTTCAGTATTCGTCAGCTGAAGATCTTTTAATGTGTTGCCATATACCATCTCTTACTCCTTTTGCTTAACTATATTTAAAGTGTGTAAAAACTCATCAAGAAGGAACCGAGAGTGTTAAGCCTCGGTTTAGGATAAATTCTTAACGAAGCGACCTAAACTGCTGATACCTTCTTGAATTTTATCCTCAGACACAGTGACAAAGCTCAAACGTAAATTATTCTTAGGGGCTTTATTGAGGTCGGTATAAAATGGCATGCCTGGAACATAAGCCACCTTACACTCTTCAACCACTTTAGGAAGAATAGCAGCAGTATCAATATGTTCAGGCATGCTAACCCAAATAAACATACCACCTGTAGGGTGTGTCCATTTGCAACTGCTAGGGAAATGCTCACTAAGTGCATCAAGCATAAAATGACATTGTTGGCGGTACAATTCACGTACAGCAGGTAGGTGTTGTTCAAAAAAGTCACCTCGAATAGCTTCATAAACAGCCATTTGGGAGATCGTTTGAGTATGTAAATCTGTTGCTTGCTTAAGCTGTACTAGCTTATTAATGACTGGGACAGGGGCAATAACGAAGCCAAGACGCAATCCAGGAGCAAGGATTTTAGAAAAAGATCCCATGCGAATTACTGTAGCGCCGGCGTCACGTCCCAACGCTAATAGGGAAGGTAGGTGTTCGCCCTCAAAGCGCAGTTCACCGTAAGGATCGTCCTCAATAATGGGTAAGCCATACTTAGCGCAGGTCTTTACCAATTCCTGACGACGCTCTAGGGTCATAGTGATACCCGTCGGATTTTGAAAATTTGGTAGGGCATAAATAAAGCGCGCATCTTTGGCTTTATCAGCTGTGATGTCGGCAGGAATCATGCCATGCTCATCAGTTTCAACTGTGGCGTATTGTGGGTTTTGTACCGAAAAGGACTGTAATGCACCTAAATAAGAAGGTGACTCAACTAAAACTTTTGCGCCATCATCAATGAATAGCTTGCCTAATAAGTCTAAAGCCTGCTGTGAACCGGAGACAATCAATACCTCATCGATATTGAGCTGAACTCCACGTTTAGCGAAATCCTGTACAATCCATTCACGAAGTGGACGATAGCCCTCAGTTGGGCCATATTGTAATGCAACCTCTGGAGTCTCAGTCAGAACTTTGGTAAAGGCATCTAACAATGGTGCACTAGGGAAGCCCTTTGGTGACGGGAGACCACCAGCAAATGAGATGACGTCTGGTCTCTCAGTCACTTTGAGAATCTCACGGATAACTGAACCGGAGAGATTAATTGCACGTTGTGAAAATTTATCCTCTACACGGAAGTCAGTGGTTTTTGTTTTAGTTAAATCATTCATCTTGTAATACAGCGGAAAAGTTAGCAAATAAAAATCATAGTTACTTTAATCATACCCCTTTTAATTCTTAGTGTGCTATTAAATCGTAGAAGCGGTAAGGATGAGTTGCAGCTGTGATTTGTTAGGCTTATAGTCTATGAGCTTGGTTTGAAAATAGGTCAAATTTAATCATTAAAAAAGGGGAGGATTCAAATGACCCCCCCCTTTTTAATGAGCTAAGTTTACAAATTAGAGCTCGACGCTATCAGCAACTTCTTGGAAATCTTGGATTTCGTTGAAGTTCATGTAACGATAGATCTGATCGCTGCTCTCGTTAATAATACCCATGTTATCTAGGTACTCTTCACGAGTTGGAATCTTGCCGAGACGTGAGCAAATAGCAGCTAACTCAGCTGAACCAAGGAATACGTTAGTGTTTTTACCTAAACGGTTCGGGAAGTTACGTGTACTTGTGGACATGACAGTAGCACCTTCTCTCACCTGTGCTTGGTTACCCATACATAGTGAGCAGCCTGGCATCTCGATACGAGCACCAGCAACACCTAAGGTACCGTAGTGACCTTCTTCGGTTAACTGCTTCTGATCCATCTTGGTCGGAGGAGCAACCCATAGACGAACAGGAATGTCTCGCTTGTTTTCCAGTAGTTTAGATGCAGCACGGAAGTGACCAATGTTAGTCATGCAGCTACCAATAAACACCTCGTCAATTTTCTCACCAGCTACGTCAGATAAAGTCTTGACATCATCGGGGTCGTTAGGGCAAGCAACGATAGGTTCGTGAATTTCTGCTAAGTCGATTTCGATTACTGCAGCGTACTCAGCGTCTGCATCAGGCTCTAGAAGTTGTGGGTTTTCTAACCACTCCTCCATACTGCGGATACGACGAGCTAATGAACGCTCATCCTCGTAACCATTGGCAATCATCCATTTTAATAGTGTGATGTTAGAGTTTAAGTACTCGATGATTGGCTCTTTGTTTAAGCGAACGGTACAACCGGCGGATGAGCGCTCAGCTGATGCGTCACTTAATTCAAAGGCTTGCTCTATCTTAAGATCAGGTAAACCTTCAATTTCTAAAATACGGCCCGAGAAAATGTTTTTCTTACCTTGCTTAGCAACAGTCAATAAGTCATTTTTGATAGCGTAGTAAGGAATGGCATTCACTAGGTCACGTAACGTTACGCCAGGCTGCATTTTACCTTTGAATCGTACTAGTACAGACTCAGGCATGTCCAATGGCATAACGCCGGTTGCTGCAGCGAAAGCAACTAAACCTGAACCAGCAGGGAAGCTAATACCAATAGGGAAGCGGGTGTGAGAGTCACCACCGGTCCCAACTGTATCAGGTAATAACATACGGTTTAACCAAGAGTGAATTACACCGTCACCTGGGCGTAAAGAAATACCGCCGCGAGTACTGATGAAATCAGGTAGCTCATGGTGGGTTTTAACATCTACAGGTTTAGGGTAGGCTGACGTATGGCAGAAAGATTGCATTACCAAGTCAGCTGAGAAGCCAAGACAGGCTAAGTCTTTTAGCTCATCACGCGTCATTGGGCCAGTAGTATCTTGGCTGCCAACAGAGGTCATGCGTGGTTCGCAATAAGTGCCTGGGCGTACGCCTTTGCCTTCAGGTAAACCGCAAGCACGACCAACCATTTTTTGAGCCAAGGTGTAACCCTTGCCGCTATCAGCAGGCTCTTCAGGTAGGCGGAAAACTGTAGAAGCAGCTAAACCTAATGCCTCACGAGCTTTAGCTGTTAAGCCGCGACCGATAATTAAAGGGATACGACCACCGGCTTGAACCTCGTCAAACAATACGTCAGATTTAACTTTAAATTCGGCGATAACTTCCCCGTTTTTAAGCGCTTTACCTTCGTATGGGCGTAATTCGATTTCATCACCCATTTCCATTTGAGAAACGTCTAGCTCAATTGGTAAAGCGCCAGCGTCTTCCATTGTGTTGTAGAAAATAGGAGCAATTTTGTTGCCAATACATACACCACCAAAGCGTTTGTTAGGAACAAAAGGAATATCCTCACCAGTAAACCAAAGAACTGAGTTGGTGGCAGACTTACGTGAAGAACCTGTACCTACTACATCACCAACATAAGCAACGAGGTTGCCTTTGTTTTTAAGGTCTTGGATAAACTGGATTGGACCGCGTTTACCGTCTTCTTCAGGTTCAAAAGCAGCATCAGGACGCTTGTTTTTAAGCATGGCTAAAGCGTGCATTGGGATGTCAGGACGAGTTGTCGCATCGGGAGCGGGTGATAAATCGTCAGTATTGGTTTCGCCTGGCACTTTGAATACGGTGATTTTAAAGCTTTCTGATACAGGTTTACGACTAGTAAACCACTCAGCATCAGCCCAACTTTGTAATACCTCTTTGGCAAATTTGTTGCCACCTTCAGCTTTTTCACGTACATCGTGGAAAGCGTCGAACATAAGAAGCGTCTTTTTAAGACCATCCGCAGCGATCTGGCCTAATTTTTCATTTTCTAATAATTGAACTAGAGGAGCAATATTGAAACCACCTAACATTGTACCTAAAAGCTCAGTGGCTTTTTCAGGACTGATTAATGGTGTTTTTTCTTCACCAAAAGCAACAGAGGCTAGGTAAGAGGCCTTAACCTTAGCTGCATTGTCAACTCCGGCGGGGATGCGATGAGTGATTAGATCAACTAAAAACTCCTCTTCACCTGCGGGTGGATTTTTGATTAATTCGATTAAGTCTGCAGTTTGTTGTGCAGAGAGTGCTAAAGGAGGGATACCTAAAGCGGCTCGTTCTTCAACATGCTTACGATATGCTTCTAACATTTGTCACACCTATTGAGAAAAATATTGCTTTTGATTGATTTCTGAATAATACAGACTAATTATAACACAAAGTCTTATGTCTTATATAAGACTAGGAGGTTGGCTATAGTTTTTATGTTAAAAGTTAACAATACTTTAATCTTTGGGATACTGACTTAGTGTGTGTGCAGTAGGTTAATATTATCAATCAATGCTTCTTTTGAATAGTCTATTGGAGGATTTATGTTCAAGAAAAAAATAATTGCGGCGGTTTTATCATGCGCTGCTTTAGGGGTGAGTTTTACTGCATCTGCGGTATCTAAAGCAGAGCAGGAGTTAACAGTATTCCTTCATTCTATGGGTATGGAAGAGAGTTTTAGTTGGGAGCGTATTGAGGGCGATTCATTGTCCGACGCCACCATTTATGGCATTACCTACATTAGTGATAAAGGTTCTGAGAATGAGAAGAAGATTTTAATTAAAGAAATGGACTTTGATGAGTATAAAGTGACTGATAGTGGTACCTCTGTGGATATTAAGTATCAAGGAGTTACGGACGAAGAGGGTACCCATTTACTTTTGTCAGAGCGATTGGATCCGGAGTCCTATTTTCGTAGCTTAGGTTATGAGCAGTTGGAGGATATTGAGGTTAAGTTAAAGTATACGAAGGAAAAAGCTAGCGGAGGTCTTGAGGGCAGTTTTGTAATAGTTCAGGATGAAGTTGCTGATATTTCATTTGAGTTTAAAGCTGAAGGTATTGATATGCTGATTAATCAGTTGGTTAATTTAGATATGGCTGCGCTTGATCCTAATATGATGCTTGTTAGTGCGATGACCGCAAAAATACATAAACTTGAGTTGAACTTTGAGGATGATGGTTATAACAAACGGCGTATGGTTCATACCCCCAATCATATTAGTAACGTTGAAGAGCAGTATCAGGGGTGTGTTGAGAGTCTCGCTGAGTTTAATTTAAATGATCTTGAGAAGGCGTGTATAGCGATAAGGGATTACCTTTTAAACAAAGAGGATAAGCTGCATGTTTCGATTGATCCAGCTAAGCCATTTTCTATTGGTGAGTATATGCCTATGTTTATGTTGCTAGGGAGCTCAGGACCTCAAGCGATGGAGAAGTTAATTCAGCGTGTGTTAAGCGAGATTAATTTGCAGATTTCTAATTAGCAATGAGGTAGGCTCTTTAGGACTCTATTTGTGGTAGATCGGGTAAAATTAGGGATTAAATTTTTTATGCTATTTGTTCAAAAGGTCTACTAATATGTCTAATCAAAATGCGACCATCATGCAATCTCTGCCAGAGGGTGAAAAAGTCGGGATTGCTTTTTCCGGTGGTTTAGATACTTCTGCTGCTTTATTGTGGATGAAATTAAAAGGTGCCAAGCCTTATGCTTACACTGCCAACCTAGGTCAGCCTGACGAGGATGATTATGATGCAATTCCACGCAAAGCAAAAGAGTACGGCGCAATTGAAGCGCGTATAGTAGATTGTCGTCAGCAGTTGGCGTTAGAGGGTATAGCGGCGATTCAGAGTGGTGCTTTCCACGTGCACAGTGGCGGTATGCCTTATTTCAACACGACACCACTTGGTCGTGCTGTGACTGGTACTATGCTTGTCGCTGCAATGAAAGAGGATGACGTACATATTTGGGGTGATGGTTCTACGTACAAAGGCAACGACATCGAGCGTTTTTATCGCTATGGCCTCCTAACCAACCCGCAGCTTAAAATTTATAAGCCTTGGTTAGATCAGCAGTTCATTGATGAGCTTGGTGGTCGTCAAGAAATGTCTGAGTTCTTGATTGAAAATGGCTTTGACTATAAGATGTCTGTAGAAAAGGCTTACAGTACTGACTCCAATATGCTTGGTGCAACTCATGAGGCTAAGGACTTAGAGTTTTTAGAAACTAGCATGAAGATTGTTAAGCCTATTATGGGTGTGGCTTATTGGGATGAGTCTGTTGAGATTAAGCCTGAGGTCGTTCGTGTGCGCTTTGAAGAAGGTGTGCCTGTTGCGCTTAATGGTCAAGAGCTTGATCCGGTTGAGTTGATTTTAGAAGCTAATAAAATTGGGGGTCGCCATGGTTTAGGCATGACGGACCAAATTGAGAATCGTATTATTGAGGCCAAGTCTCGCGGTATTTATGAGGCTCCGGGGATGGCTTTATTGCATATTGCTTATGAACGTTTAGTAACAGGCATCCATAACGAAGACACGATTGAGCAATACCGTATCAATGGCTTACGTTTAGGTCGTTTATTGTATCAGGGTCGTTGGTTTGACTCTCAAGCACTTATGCTTCGTGAAACAGCGCAGCGTTGGGTTGCTAAGGCGATTACCGGTGAGGTTACACTTGAGTTGCGTCGCGGCAATGACTATATTATTTTAAATACTGAGTCACCCAATTTAACTTATACTGCTGAGCGCTTAAGTATGGAAAAAGTTGAGGACTCCGCCTTTACACCATTAGATCGTATTGGTCAGTTAACGATGCGTAACCTTGATATTATCGATACGCGTGCCAAACTTGGGATTTATACAAAATCCGGTTTATTAGTTGCGGGTAAGGATTCTGTATTGCCGCAATTAGGTGGTTCGGTCAAAGAAGACGAGTAGTTTCTTTTTCTAGAACATAGGCCATGATTAAAAATAGGCACCTCATGATTAAGTGAGGTGCCTATTTTACTTTGTGACCTTAACTTAATAAGGCCTTGCGGTTTAGCTACTTACTTGCGATCTTCAAGCTTAACGAACTCTTTATTATCAGGACCAATGTAGTTAGCATTAGGACGGATAATCTTGTTATCAGCGCGTTGCTCAAGAATGTGTGCAGCCCAACCTGCAGTACGTGCAATCACAAAGAGCGGGGTAAACATAGCAGTTGGTACGCCCATCATGTGATAGGACACAGCAGAGAACCAATCAAGGTTAGGGAACATTTTTTTAGCGTCCCACATCACTGACTCTAAGCGCTCGGCAATGTCATACATTTTAGTGTTGTTAGCGTTGTCAGAAAGCTCTTTGGCAACTGCTTTAATAACCACGTTACGTGGGTCTGACACAGTGTAAACAGGGTGACCAAAGCCAATCACAACCTCTTTGTTTTCGAGGCGTTTAAGAATGTCTGCTTCTGCTTCGTCAGGACTGTCATAGCGCTTTTGGATCTCAAAAGCGACCTCATTAGCACCGCCGTGTTTAGGGCCGCGAAGTGCGCCAATTGCACCGGCTATACAAGAGTACATATCAGAACCTGTGCCTGCAATGACACGGCTAGTAAATGTAGAGGCGTTAAACTCATGCTCAGCATAAAGATTTAAAGAGATATGCATAGCTCGTACCCACTCTTCGGGAGGGGTCTCGTCGTGTAATAACTCTAGGAAATGACCGGCAATACTGTCCTCTTCAGACTCAACATCAATTACCACACCATTATTGCTGAAATGGTACCAGTAAAGTAGGGCAGAGCCTAAGCTAGCTATTAGGCGGTCAGCAATATCGCGTGCATCAGCTGCATTGTGATCGTCTTTTTCAGGTAGTGTACAACCTAGGGCAGATACGGCTGTCCGCATAACATCCATCGGATGACTGGCGGCAGGTAAGCTTTCTAATATCTCTTTAACTGTTAATGGTAAGCCACGCAGTTTTTTTAATTTTGCTTTATAAGCTTCTAGTTCAGCAGCATTTGGTAGTTTGCCGTGAATTAGTAGGTGAGCCACCTCTTCAAATTCGCATGTACCGGCCATATCTAAGATATCATAGCCGCGATAATGTAAATCATTGCCAGATAAGCCAACGGTACAGAGTGCTGTGTTACCGGCTACAACGCCTGATAAGGCAACAGATTTTTTGCCCTTAGGCTTGGTTTCAGTTGTTTGTTCTGTTTGATTCATAAGTCCCCCTATTAGTAGTCTAAAAAATTATTTTTTTGAGTATAAGTTATCTAGGTATTCTTCATATTCAAAGTAGCCGATGCTTTCGTATAGTTCCATGCGTGTTTGCATTAGATCTACCACGTTTTTCTGATGGCCATCTTTACGGATTGATTCGTAGACAGTTTGGGCTGCTTTGTTCATGGCGCGGAAAGCTGATAGTGGGTATAAAACCATACCAACATTAGCTGAGGCTAATTCATCGACGGAGAATAAAGGTGTAGCACCAAACTCAGTGATGTTGGCTAAGACAGGAACATTTAAGTTGTCACTGAAGAATTTGTAAGTTTCTAAATCATGTGCTGCTTCCACGAAAATAGCATCAGCACCTGCTTCAGCGCATTTTTGAGCGCGTTCTAAAGCGGCTTCAACGCCAAAGCTTTGGATGGCGTCGGTGCGAGCGATGATAAAGAAATCAGGGTCAGTTTTAGCATCGACAGCAGCTTTGACGCGGTCGATCATTTCTTCAGTGCTGACAATTTCTTTATTTGGGCGATGACCACAACGCTTGGCACCTGCTTGGTCCTCAATATGGCAAGCAGCAGCACCGAATTTAATTAAGCTTTTGACGGTGCGGGCAATATTAAAAGCAGAAGGGCCAAAGCCAGTGTCAATATCAACTAATAAAGGTACATCGCATACGTCAGTAATGCGGCGTATATCAGTGAGTACATCGTCTAGGGTATTAATACCTAAGTCTGGTAATCCGAGTGAGCCTGCGGCGACGCCGCCACCTGATAAATAGATTGCTTTGTAGCCTGCATGCTTAGCTAGTAGTGCGTGATTGGCATTAATGGCACCAATGATTTGTAGTGGATTTTCTTCAGCTAATGCTTTTCGAAATGCTGCTCCTGCAGAAAGTTGGCTCATATCTTTTTCTCAATGTAGTTTCTGTAGTTAAAATAATAGCCATCCGAAAATATGACAGATGGCTATTTGCTTTGAACAGATTAAATCTGCTTATGGTGATTTTAAATAATCTTAATGTGGATTATTTTAATAAATCAGCAACGCCGTCACGCTCTTCTAAAAGCTCATTTAGAGTTTTGTCCATATATTGACGAGAGTCTTCATCAATTTCCAAGCCTTCAACGCGCTTGTACTCGCCGTTTTCGCAGACAACTGGAACACCGTACATAATGCCTTCAGGGATGCCATAAGAACCATCAGAAGGGATACCCATGGTTACCCATTGACCGTTAGAGCCTAAAACCCAGTCACGGATATGATCAATTGCAGCATTGGCAGCAGAGGCAGCAGAGGATAGGCCGCGAGCCTCAATAATTGCTGCGCCACGTTTACCGACTTTAGGAATAAATTCGTTATTGTTCCAGTCTTCGTCGTTAATAGCGTCTTTTAAGCTCTCGCCATTGACTGTCGCAAAGCGATAGTCAGGGTACATGGTTGGAGAGTGGTTACCCCAAACAGCAAAGTTCTCAATGTCCTTAACCGCTTTACCAGATTTTTGTGCTAACTGAGTTAAGGCGCGGTTGTGATCTAAGCGCAGCATTGCAGTGAAGTTTTTAGCCGGTAGGTCAGGGGCAGACTTCATCGCAATATAGGCGTTGGTATTAGCGGGGTTGCCGACAACTAATACTTTAACGTCACGATCAGCGGTTTCGTTAAGAGCGTTACCCTGTTCGATAAAGATTTTAGCGTTAATCTGTAAGAGATCTGCACGCTCCATGCCTGGGCCACGTGGGCGAGAGCCAACTAATAGAGCAATTTTAGCGTCTTTAAAGGCTTCTTTAGGATCGCTGTGAGCAGTCATGCTCTCTAAAAGAGGGAAGGCGCAGTCGTCAAGCTCCATCATGACGCCTTTAAGGGCATTTTGAGCTTTTTCATCAGGGATTTCTAGCAATTGAAGAATGACAGGTTGATCCTTGCCAAGCATTTCACCAGAAGCAATGCGGAATAGTAGGGCATAGCCGATTTGGCCTGCAGCACCAGTTACCGCTACACGAATAGCAGGTTTTGACATAAAGTAACTCCAACTGTTTACAAACAATAATGTTATTAAACGTTTAAAAAACCTGTTTACTTTAGACGAATAATCGTCTTGCGTCAATCGCGACTTATGTCTTATATCTTATGTCTTATAGATGAATAGACATTTTTATTTGTTGGTGCGATAATAGGATAACTTTTTTTTACAAAAATCATGAGTAAGTCACAGTCAAAGTCAACTACTAAAGCGCCTACATCATCTTCTCGTAAGGGGTTGAGAGTTGCTGCGCCTAGGGGTCCTAGAACACTTAGTTCTAGAAATGCCAAGGCCGCTGCGACTGCGCGTCAGCGTGCTGCATTTTCTCCGCTTTATAAGCAAATTAAAGATCTACTGCTTGAAAGTTTAGGGGCGGGAGAGTGGAAGCCAGGCGAGAGTATTCCCAGTGAGGTGGAGTTAGCTAATCTTTACCAGGTCAGTCAGGGAACCGTCCGCAAGGCAATTGACGAATTGGCTGCGGAGAGCGTACTGATTCGCCGTCAGGGCAAGGGTACCTTTGTTGCTACACATCACGAGGATGAGGTGCGTTATCGTTTTTTACGATTAGCAAGTCGTCATGGTCAAGAAAAACGAGAAAAGCCTGCGAGTAAGTTTTTGTCTTGTGCTATCCGACCGGCAGAGCAGTTAGAGTTGGATTTATTGGAATTGCCTGTTGCAAGTGACATTGTTGAGATTAAGCGAGTTATGCATTTTGGTGATACGCCAGTAGTTTTTGAGCAAATTATTTTACCGGCAAATAGTTTCAAGGAGTTAACGCTTGAAACCTTGCAAAAGCAATTGCCATTATATGGTCTATTTGAATCGAACTTTGGTGTGAGCATGATTCGCGCTGAAGAGCAGTTATATGCAGTTGCTGCCTGTTATGAAGTCTCCACATTGTTAGGCATTCCTGAGGGCTATCCTCTATTGGCAATTAATCGAATTGCTTACACCTATGGGGATAAACCTATAGAAATTCGTAAAGGAATGTATCTAACAAAGGACTATTTTTACAGAAATAGTTTAAACTAATGGGGCATCTTTTTTTAACCATGCCATTTTTAATGGTTTTTTGAGGTTTCTTTGTTAAGTTGAGGCCAATCTACTATGTCTGAAAATAAAAAAAAGCCCAATCGCGAATTTCGCAATTTGAGCTTAAGGAATATCACCCACGATTACAAATTACCGCTTCCAGGTAAAGTATCAATTTTGCACCGTGTCAGTGGCGCTATGTTGTTTTTAGCATTGCCGATCATTCTAGTGCCTTTATTTGCTGCCAGCGTTGGCTCTCCGGAGTCATTCGATAACTTAGGTAGTGGTTTTGGCGGTTTCCTATTAAAGCTGATTTTGTTGGTTTTAATCTGGGGCTTTATGCATCACCTCTGTGCTGGTATCCGTTATCTGACGCTTGATGCAGGTCGCGGTTTGGAAAAAGCAGAAGCTCGTAAGAGTGCTAAATTAGTTCTAGTGGTCAGCATCATTCTGACAGTTGTTTTTGCAATTAAAATGCTTGGAGTGCTCTAATGGATCGTTACGAACAATATGGCCATAAGCGTGTTTCTGTCGGTGCTGGTTACGGTACGATGGACTTTATTGCCCAGCGTGTGACTGCAGTTATTTTGGCCGTCTACTCTATTTTATTTTTATTAGTAATTCTCTTTACAAAAATCGATTATGACTCTTGGACTAACCTGTTTACTTTTACATGGTTTGGTGGATTCCCTACAGGTCAGATTTCCGCATCGCTAGCGTTTATAGCTTTGGCTTACCACGCTTGGGTAGGTGTGCGTGATATTTGGATGGACTACGTTACCTGTGCAACAGTTAGAATTGCTTTACAAGTTCTAACTGTTATGTGGTTGGTCTCTTCGGTTGTTTATTTTGCAAGTGTTCTTTGGAGTCTATAAGCCGTGGTTGCAATTAATTCTTCTTTACCCCGTCGTAAATTTGACGTGGTTGTAGTAGGCGCCGGTGGAGCCGGTATGCGCTGCTCATTACAATTAGCTCAGGCTGGTTTGTCTGTTGCTGTTTTATCAAAAGTTTTCCCAACGCGTTCGCATACTGTTGCAGCACAGGGTGGTGTCAGTGCTTCTCTCGGTAATATGAGTGAGGATAATTGGCAATGGCATATGTATGACACTGTTAAGGGCTCTGACTGGTTAGGTGACCAGGACGCGATTGAGTTTTTATGTCGTGAAGCGCCAAATGCCGTTTATGAGCTAGAGCACTTTGGTATGCCTTTTGACCGTAATGCTGATGGTACTATTTACCAGCGTCCATTTGGTGGTCACACAGCTAATTTCGGCGAGAAGCCTGTTCAGCGTGCCTGTGCCGTGGCTGACCGTACTGGTCATGCGATGTTACATACACTTTATCAGCGTAACGTAGCTGCCCGCACTCATTTCTTTGTTGAGTGGATGGCTTTAGATCTACTACGTAACGAAACAGGTGATGTAGTTGGTGTTACTGCGCTTGAGATGGAAACAGGTGATATTTACATCCTTGAGGGTAAGGCTACCGTGTTAGCTACAGGTGGAGCTGGTCGTATTTGGGCTGCTTCTACCAACGCCTTTATTAATACTGGTGATGGTCTTGGTATGGCTGCTCGCGCAGGTATTCCTTTACAAGACTTAGAGTTTTGGCAGTTCCACCCAACGGGTGTAGCAGGTGCCGGTGTTCTAATTACTGAGGGTGTTCGCGGCGAGGGTGGTATCCTTCTTAACAAAGACGGCGAGCGTTTTATGGAGCGTTATGCGCCAACCCTCAAAGACTTGGCTCCACGTGACTTTGTTTCGCGCTCCATGGACCAAGAGATTAAAGAGGGTCGTGGTTGTGGCCCTAATGGCGATCACGTCGTACTCAAGCTTGACCACTTAGGCTCTGATGTTATTAATAAACGTCTACCGTCTATTCGTGAGATTGCAATTCGCTTTGGTAACGTTGACCCAATTAAAGACCCAATTCCAGTGGTTCCTACAATCCACTACCAGATGGGGGGTATTCCTACCAATATTTCTGGTCAGGTATTAGACTATGTTAATGGCGAAAATAAAGTCATTAACGGTTTGTTTGCCGTGGGTGAATGTGCTGCAACTTCAGTTCATGGTGCTAACCGTTTAGGTACTAACTCATTGCTTGACTTAATCGTCTTTGGTCGCGCAACTGGTAACCACATTGTTGATCAGCATCTAGAGAAACAGAAAACTCACCAAGATCTTCCTATGGAAGCGGTTGAAAAGTCTATAAACCGTGTCAATGAGCTTGAGGCTCGTACATCGGGTGAAAAAGTTCAAGATGTTGGTAACGCTATGCGTGTTTCCATGCAAGCACACTGTGGAGTGTTCCGTACCTTGGACCTTCTTAATGAGGGTGTTACACAGATTGAGGAAATTGCTGAACAAGCTAACCATATCTATTTTAAAGACAAGTCAAAAGTCTTTAATATGGCACGCCAAGAGGCTTTAGAAATTGCCAATATGGTTGAGGTTGCACGAGCAACTGTTACATCAGCAGCGGCTCGTACAGAGAGTCGTGGTGCTCATGCTTTAAATGATTATCCTGAGCGTGATGATGAAAACTGGTTGAAGCACACTATGTGGTACTCAGATGGCAGTCGCTTAGAGTATAAACCGGTTCAAATGAAGCCATTAACAGCAGAATCAGTACCTCCTAAGCCGCGTACTTTCTAAGGAGTAAAGGTAAGAATTATGTCTAAACGAATTATGAAATTTGAGATTTATCGCTATGATCCGGATAAGGATGAGCGTCCTTATATGCAAAAGCTAGATGTAGAGCTTGAGCCGACGGACAAGATGCTATTAGATGCGATTGTGCGTATTAAAAATGATGTTGATGACAGTGTTTCAATTCGTCGTTCATGCCGTGAGGGTGTTTGTGGATCAGACGCCATGAATGTCAACGGTAAAAACATGCTTGCATGTATTACTAACTTGAATGATCTCAAGGAACCTGTCGTTTTACGTCCATTACCGGGTTTGCCGGTCATTCGTGATTTGATTGTTGATATGACTCATTTCTTCAATCAGTATCATTCAGTACAGCCGTACTTGATTAATAACACACCACCTCCAGAAAAAGAGCGTCTACAGAGTCCTGAGGCACGCGAAGAATTAGATGGTCTATATGAATGTATTCTTTGCGCCTGTTGCTCAACCTCATGCCCATCATTCTGGTGGAACCCTGATAAATTCGTCGGTCCTGCCGGTTTGTTACAGGCATATCGCTTCTTAGCTGATAGTCGTGACGAAGCAACGGATCAGCGTTTGGATAACTTAGAGGATCCATATCGTTTATTCCGTTGCCACTCAATTATGAACTGTGTGGACGCTTGTCCTAAGGGGTTAAACCCGACTCGTGCGATCGGTAAGATTAAAGAGATGCTAGTTCGTCGTACAGTTTAACGACTGTACTATATTTAGCTAAGAGTACTACGGATGAGCATATCAGAAGTTGAACTTGCGCGTGCACGCCTCCGTTGGCGTGCACGACGTGGTTTATTGGAAAATGATTTAATCCTTACTCACTTTCTTGACCTCTATGAGGAGCAATTAAGTGATGAGGATGTACTATCGCTGACAAAATTATTTCAGCTAGATGACAACCAGCTATTGGAGATTTTATTAGGCAAATCTGAACCACAAGGCGAATACTACACTGATAATATATGCCGACTTGTTCAGAGGATTCGTGAAGCCTGATATCACTAACCTTTAGCTTTTATTTAAAGGAAAAAATCAAGATGCAATTATCCGATAAGAAGGCTACATTAAGCTTTTCAGACGATTCGCCATCAATTGAGCTACCGATTTATCAAGGCACGATTGGCCCTGACGTTATGGACATACGTAAGCTGTACGGTCAAACCGGTAATTTTACGTATGATCCAGGATTTATGGCAACAGCTTCATGCGGCTCTTCTATTACCTACATTGATGGTGATAAGGGGGAGTTGCTATATCGTGGTTACCCGATTGAGCAGTTGGCAGTTAATTGTGATTTTTTAGAGGTTTGCTATTTATTATTAAAAGGCGAACTACCTAATGAAGAACAGAAGAAAGCGTTTGACCAGTCTGTGAATCGCCACAATATGGTAAATGAGCAAATGCATTTCTTTTTACGCGGTTTCCGTCGTGATGCACACCCAATGGCCGTTTTAACAGGCCTTGTTGGTGCGATGTCAGCTTTTTATCATGATTCTACTGATATTACTAACCCAGAGCATCGCGACATCTCAGCAATTCGTTTAATTGCTAAGATGCCTACACTTGTTGCTATGGCTTATAAATATAGTAAAGGTGAGCCGTACATCTATCCAAAAAATGACTTAAGCTATTCTGGTAATTTCCTTCGTCAGATGTTTGCTACACCTTGCGAAGATTACCAGGTGAACGATGTAGTTGAACGTGCTTTAGACCGTATCTTGATTTTACATGCGGATCACGAGCAAAATGCGTCAACTTCTACAGTAAGACTTTGTGGTTCTTCAGGTACTAATCCATTTGCGGCTGTCTCGGCTGGTGTTGCTTGCTTGTGGGGTCCTTCTCATGGTGGAGCTAACGAAGCTTGCTTAAATATGCTTGAACAGATTCAAGCAAATGGTGGTATTGAGAAAGTTGGTGAGTTCATGGAAGCGGTTAAGGATAAAAACAATCCTGCACGTTTAATGGGCTTTGGTCATCGTGTTTACAAGAATTACGATCCACGTGCTAAGTTAATGCAAGAAACGTGTAAAGAGGTTCTGACCGCACTAGGCTTAGAAAACGATCCTTTATTTAAGTTAGCGATGGAGTTAGAGCGTATTGCACTTGAGGATGAGTATTTCGTTGAGCGTAAGCTTTACCCTAATGTAGACTTCTACTCAGGTATCGTTCAACGTGCTATTGGTATTCCAACCTCTTTATTTACTGCCATCTTTGCTTTAGCTCGTACAGCTGGTTGGATTGCGCAGTGGAGTGAGATGCTTGGTGACCCTGATTATAAGATCGGTCGTCCGCGTCAGTTATATATTGGTGCTCCTCACCGTGATGTTAAACCAAGAGCTGACAGATAGTCTCTAGGTTTAGAAGTTATTTTTTAATTCCCCGAGTAGTTTATTCGGGGAATTTTGTTTTTTACTCATTAATTAAACAAAAACTTTATTAGTGTAATAAAATTAATAGTGTTTAGTAATTTGGAGAGTCACAGTGGAGCAAAAAATAAGTGCAAATAGCCATATTTTACCTTCTTATCTCGATCAAAATGATGTAGGTGCTTGGGGCATATTTTTGCAGCAAATTGACCGTATTGCCCCTTATATGGGTAGTTTAGGTTCATGGGTTGAGACCTTAAAGCGTCCTAAAACGATTATGGTTGTTGATGTACCTATCGAGTTGGATGATGGCACCTTAGCTCACTTTGAAGGCTATCGTGTACAGCACAATACGATTCGTGGACCGGGTAAAGGTGGTGTGCGCTTCCACCAAAATGTTAATCTCTCTGAGGTGATGGCCCTAGCTGGTTGGATGTCTATTAAGTGTGCTGCTGTAAATTTACCGTTTGGTGGTGCTAAAGGCGGTATTCGTATTGACCCACGTAATTACTCTGAAAAAGAGCTTGAGCGTGTTACTCGTCGCTACACATCAGAAATTGGCGGTATTATCGGTCCACT
>CANROD010000017.1 GCA_947632105.1 uncultured Oligella sp.
GCGAGTACAGCATCGACTGATGGTGTTTGCTTTTGGCCTGTGGTTACGACACGGATAGGAATACCTAAAGCCGGCATCTTGATCCCTTTTTCGTTGAGAGTTTCTTTAATTGTCGCTGCTAAAGTGTCGACAGACCAAACATCAAGTTTTTCTGCGCGATTTTTAAAATCGGCTAGAGCATCTAGTGCCTCTGTTGTTAGAACTTGCGCTTTTAGGTCATCATCAGCTTCTTTAAAAGGAGCAAAGAATAGCATCGCAGAATCTGCCAATTGCTCTAAGGTTTCAGCACGGTCTTTAAATAAATTTAAAATCGCAGTGACATCAAAACCATTCGTGTTGCCGTTGCGAGCTTCAATACGTGGTAATACAGCAGCAACTAATTCTTCATTACTGAGGTGTTTAATATAGTGCGAGTTAAGCCAATTAAGCTTTTTAGGATCCCATTGAGAGGCGGCCTTGGTTAGATGGTTTGTGTCGAACCATTGAATAAACTGCTCGCGACTGAAAATCTCATCATCACCGTGACTCCAACCTAAGCGAGCTAAGTAGTTAATCATTGCTTCAGGTAGGTAGCCATCTTTGTGGTACTCCATGACGCTAACAGCACCATGACGTTTAGAAAGCTTTTGACCGTCTGGACCTAAAATCATTGGTACATGACAGTAGGTAGGCACCTCAGCGCCAAGTGCTTCTAAAATATTGATTTGACGGGGTGTGTTGTTGACATGATCATCACCGCGAATCACGTGAGTAATACCCATCTCCCAGTCATCGACTACTACGCAGAAGTTGTACGTAGGCGTACCATCAGGACGAGCAATGATTAAATCGTCTAACTCACTATTGGCAATGCTAATAGGGCCCTTGACCATATCGTTCCATATTACCGTACCTTCAAGCGGGTTTTTAAAGCGTACGACAGGTTGGCGGTCTGTAGGGATTGGACCCAAGGTTTTACCGGGTTCTGGACGCCAAGTACCATCATACTTGGGCTTAAGGCCTTTAGTACGTGCTGCTTCACGCATTGCTTCGACCTCTTCAGGTGAGCTATAACAATAATACGCTTTGCCATCGTCTAACAGCGTTTGAATATATTCTTTATAGCGGTCAAAGCGCTTAGTTTGATAGTAAGGACCTTCGTCGTGGTCTAAACCCAACCATTCCATGCCTAGCAAAATTGCCTCAACAGCTTCGGGAGTGGAGCGTTCTAAGTCAGTGTCCTCAATTCTTAAGACAAACTGCCCTTGGTGGTGACGTGCAAAAGCCCAAGAAAATAACGCGGTACGAGCACCGCCTAAATGCAAATAGCCTGTTGGAGAAGGAGCAAAACGAGTTTTAACGTTAGAGGTAGTCATGATTTTTGAATTGTAAGGATTACATTGTAGAATATGGATATCATACCATCAACAACGACCTTAGCTGTTTCTGAGTTAGAGTTAGTGCTAGCATTTTCACAAAGTTGCCTTTATGTATAAACACCGCTTAGCCTCCTTATTTGATCCGAGCTCTATTTTAGTGATTAGTGATATCGATTTGCCTTTGTCAGAGCATATCCCGACCCCTTTGCAGCAGCATGTTGAGTGGCTCCGTTGGGACGTGACATCGCAGGATGTGCTATTAATTGGCGCTTCAGAGCAGGTGTCAGTAGTTGCTTCTGGCAAATATACTACTAAGATTGACTCACCTGATTTAGCCTTAATTTGTTTATCTCCTCATAAGATCGCCCTAGCTTTACAGGTGCTTGCGGAAAGACAGCCAAAGGCCTTAATTATCTTGCCTTATAGTGATTCAGAGACTGACTCACTTAATCTTTTGCCAGTGATTGAGGCGTGGAGCAAAGAGCATAATTGCTTATTGCTAGGGCCACGGGCCTTCGGTATACAGCGTCCTATGCAGGGTTTAAACCTCAGTCGTATTCCATCAGTGCATGCGGGCAAGGTGGCTGTGGTGTCACAGTCTCGCATGATCTTAATGTCAGTACTCGATTGGGCTGCTCAATCAGGGGTGGGGGTTTCAACCGCTGTGTCTACTGGTGAAATCAAGGGCGTAACATTAGCCGAGATAATTGAGTATTTAGCTGGTGATTCTTATACGACAAGCATTGTTCTCTATTTAGATAAGTTGAGCGATGGGCGTTCTTTAGTCAGCGCCTTAAGAGCAGCTGCTGGGGTGAAGCCGGTTGTAGTCTTTAGGGCTGGTCGTATGGATAGTGAGTTACTCGGTGATGATAGTGTGTTTAATGCGGCCGTTCGTCGTTCGGGTGCTGTGCGGGCTAATTATATTTTAGAGCTATTTTCGGCACTTAAGACAGTTAATCATATTCGTCGTCCACGTGGTGGTCGTTTAGCTATTTTTGGTAATGGTCGTGCGCAGACGCAATTGATGTGGGACGTTTTAGGCGCTGGTGATGATGTTGCTAAGTTAAGTCATTTATCACCGGATACTCAGCATACTCTAGCTGTTCATCTCGGTGCCGGTTCAATTACCACTAATCCCATCATTAGTTACAAGCCTTTTACTAGCGTGACCTTAGTTGATGCCCTAAAGATTGTGATCGATGACCCAGCAGTTGATGCGGTGATGTTAATTCTTGCGCCTGATGAGGCGAGTGATATGGAAGAGGTAGTTAGGGGCTTGGCAGAGTATGCACCTAAAGCACCTAAACCAATTTTTACCACGCTCTTTGGCGAGGAGATTATGCAGCCATTGCGTCAGGTGATGGATGAGGCAGGTACGCCTGCATTTAGAAACCCAGAAACTGCTTTTTTTGGTTTTAATACTATCAATGCCTATCACTATAACCAACAGTTGTTACAACAGATACGTATCCCGTTATTGATTGATACTGTTGTAGATGAGGATGGGGTTCATGGCATTATTACTAAGGTGAGGTCAGAGGGCAGGGCGTTATTAGAGTTAAGTGAGGTGCAGGCTATTTTACGCTGCTACAATGCCGATATTGTCTGGCGTGAGCAGATGGATGAGCGTCAAGAGGAGATTGATGATAGAGCTCCTTTTGCCCGTATTACGGTCAAAAAAGATCCAATTTTTGGTCCATGGATTTATTTTGGAGAGGGTAAGCACGAGGTTCAAGTGTCTGTGCACGATCAAGGTCAGGACTTGCCACCGCTTAACTCTTTCTTAGCGGCGCAACTCATTGAACGTAGTCGCTTTTGGCGTTTAGAGCTACATTTTTATGCTGAAGAACATCACTTTGTTAAATTACAAAAGTTACTTGAGGTCGTCAGTGAGTTAGTCAGTGAGCATCCGGAAATTGATAGTCTGGAAATTAACCCGATTGCCTTAGGACTAAATAATTTAATTATTGATGAAGTTGAAATTCGTATTACAGCGCAAAGCCAAGCGCCGGTCATAGAGAATCGTTATCAGCATTTAGCGATTCATCCATACCCTCATTATTTAACGGAGCACAAGGAGTTTAGGGATGGTTTGCCTTGGACTCTGCGACCGATTAGACCAGAGGATGCGGAGGCACTGCAAAGCTTTATTCGTAACCTCTCTGATAATTCCCGTTATATGCGCTTTGTGTCGATGATGAGTGAGTTGACACCAAAGATGTTAGCGCGTTACACCTACGTGGATTATGACAAAGAGCTAGCGCTAGTTGCGACTACAGAGGTGCCAAATCCGGCAAATCGAGGTTTGCCACAAGAGATAATTATCGGTTTAGCGCATTACTTACGTAATATTGACGGCGTGGGGGCAGAGTATGCGCTAGTAATTGCCGATGATTGGCAGCGTCGTGGCTTAGGTTACTCCTTGATGTCAAAGCTAATGGAGCTTGCTAAGCGACAGGGTCTTGATTATATAGAGGGCCTAGTCTTGGCCAACAATCGACCGATGTTGGCGCTGATGACTAGTCTAGGGATGACCAATGAACCAGATCCTGATGACCCCACAGTACGAAGACTGTGGATATCCTTTAAGTGATAGCCTGGTAGTTTATTTGGCGTGAGCGATTAGAAAGTCGTTAATATCACGAATTTCTTCTGCACAAACCTCATGCTGCATTGGGTAATCGTGCCATTCAACCTCATAGCCCCATTCGCGCAGACGGTCACGGCTTTGTTCGCCGCGACTCATTTGAACCACGGGGTCTTGCGAGCCATGAATCATTAGGATAGGTGTCTCTTGGTTTGCGGGATGGCGATCGTCAGCAGTTTGATCAATAATTGGTAAATAGCCGGATAGGCCTACGATGCCGCCCAATTTTTTCGGATAGCGTAGGCCAGTTGATAGAGCCATTGCCGAGCCTTGTGAGAAGCCGATTAGGAAGATGTTTTCAGCAGGGATGCCACGTTCTATTTCACGCTCAATCAATGTGTTGATGTCATTAACTGAATTGCGGATACCCATTTCGTCCTCACGTACACTACCAATATCCATTGTTAATAGGTCATACCAAGCAGGCATAACATAACCGTTGTTGATGGTGACCGGAATCGCTGGTGCATTAGGAAATACAAAACGAATATTTAAGCCATCAGGCAAGCGGAAGTAGGGTGGGACTGGCACGAAATCATTGGCATTAGCGCCTAAGCCGTGCATCCAAATTACACTGTGTGTTGCTTCTTCTGTTTTTTTAGGATAGTTGTATTCAATACAATCTAATGGCTCTTTAATCATAAAAAATGCTTCCTTTAATTAGATATATAGCTAGCATGTTGATACTTTACTCGATGACGTCTTTCAAAAGTTGGAATAAAGCACGATACTGCTTACGTTGTGGCGTTTGTCCTTCACTCAGCTTAGCATTGTGGCTTTGCTCCTTGCGAGCGGCGCGGACAATGCTGCGTAAGGCCTGAATATCAAGAGTAGGATATTGTTCAATCAGCTTAGTTACTTCATCATCGCTGTCAACTAAGCGGTTGCGAATTAGCTCCAAACGATGTAACTGATCATTTTGCTCTTTGGATCCGTGCTTCCAAGTATCAACTTGCTGGCGGATGATGTCGACGTCAGCTTGGCGTAGGACCTTGGCGGCATAGTGTACTTGACGCCTTTTAGCACCATGACTTTTGAAGCTTTTAGCTTCTTCTAGTGCTCTGATAGTTGATTCATCAAGGGGTAATTGGCGTATTTGTTCAACTGAAAACTCAAGTAATTCCTTGGTTAAATCCACAACGGCGTGTAGCTCACGCTTAATTTGTGATTTGCTCGGGCTGTCGTAGCCATTTTCGTTAAACTCGGGTGAGTTACTTTGGTCGGAATCTATAGACATAGAGAGAATAAAAGGTTTATTAATATTAGCTTGTCGTATATGATAGCCTGATAGCTAAATCTATTGGCAAAAACCGCCAAATCATATTTACAAGGTTCTTAAGTTTTAATGAGTGTATCTAGTTCAGATTTCGATTTAATTGTGCAAAAAGCTTTGGCAAAAGCCAAGCAAATAGGGGCAAGTGATGCTGTTGCTTCAGTTTCTGAGTCTTCCGGTTTAGTTGTTGGGGTACGACAAGGGCAGGTTGAGACGATTGAGCGTATGCGTGACAACTCCCTCGGAGTTACTGTTTATCGTGGAAAGGCACGTGGCTCAGCTTCCACCTCCGATTTAAGTGATAAAGCCTTGACTGAAACAGTAGCGGCAGCGTGGAATATTGCGCGCTATACCGCGGATGATGATCTTGCGGGCTTACCTGAGCTCGAGGACTTAGCAACAGAGGCTGATTTTAAAGACTTGGCGTTATATAAGCCTTGGGATATTGATCCGGCCTCCGCCACTGAGCTCGCGTTAGAGGCTGAGGCAGCTGCTTTGGACTATAGCGATCAAATTACCAATACCGAGGGAGCTCAGATAGATACTGGTGCAGGCCGTTTTGTGATGGCTAATAGTGCTGGTTTTTTGGGAGGCTACCAATATACTCGTCATGGTATGTCAGCAGCAGTGATTGCAGGGCATGGTGATGGTATGCAGCGTGATTATTGGTACACCTCTAATCGGTATCCAGAGCGTTTGCAATCAGCTCAGCAGGTTGGTCAGTTAGCGGCAAAGCGCTCAGTGATGCGCCTAAACGCTCGTCAAATTCCTACCGGCCGTTATCCAGTGGTTTTTGAGGCACCTTTAGCCTTAGGCTTGGTAGGGCATCTGACGCAGGCCATCAGTGGGGGCGCACTGTATCATAAAACGAGCTTTTTAGTGGATTCTTTAGGTACTGAGGTGATGGCACCTCATCTTAGTATTTTTGAGGATCCTTTTGTTCTGGGTGGGATGGGGAGTAGTACCTTTGATAATGAGGGAGTACGTACTGCAGAGCGTGAGTTACTTAAGGACGGGGTATTGCAAGGTTATTTGTTGTCCACCTATAGTGCGCGTAAGTTAGGGATGCGTACGACTGGCAATGCAGGTGGTTCACACAATTTATCTTTGTACTCTAAGCTTACCCAAGCTGATGATGACTTAGTTGCTTTATTAAAAAAAATGGATCGTGGTTTATTGATAACGGAGCTAATTGGTCAAGGCGTTAATTACGTTACTGGTGATTATTCTCGTGGTGCTTTCGGATATTGGGTTGAAAATGGCGAAATTCAATATCCAGTTGAGGAGATTACGATTGCGGGTAATTTAAAGGATATGTTTAAGCAGATTCAAGCAGTTGCAAACGATCAAATTACCCGTGGCTCAAAAACTAGCGGTTCAGTTCTAATTGAACAAATGGCTGTGGCTGGTTCTTAGGTGCTGACACTTAGGGTAAATAGTTAGGGTCCACATGTTATATTTATGCTAGTATCTTTGGCATAATTTTTAAGGAGTTTTATCATGGAAAGACGTTCGTTTTTGAGAAAAGCAGGTGTGGGTATGGCGGCAGGTGCTGCCGCTGTATCGGCCCCCGTAATTGCGCAAGATGGTCCAACAGTTCGCTGGCGTATGGCGACGAGTTTTTCTCGTAGTTTACCTGCGTTACACCTGCCTGCAGAGCGTTTTTCTCAGTATGTCAGTGCGATGACTGATGGTAAGTTTCAAGTCGATGTTTTTCCTGCGGGCGAGATTGTGCCAGCCTTTGAGGTGCTAGATGCGGTTTCTAATGGTACGGTGCAGTGTGGGCACACATGCGGTTACTATTATTTCGGTAAAAACCCTGCTTACTGTTTTGATACCACCGTGCCTTTCGGCTTAACCGCGCGTCAAATGAACGCTTGGTTGATCGAGGGTAACGGCATGACCTTATTGCGTGAGTTGTTTGACGAAGTTAATATTGTCAACTTCCCGTTAGGTAATACCGGCGTTCAGATGGGCGGGTGGTTCCGTAACGAGGTCAAGTCACTAGAGGATTTAAAAGGTCTGAAGATGCGTACAGCTGGTTTTGCCGGTGAGGTATTGTCTAAGATCGGTGTAGTACCTCAGCAATTAGCGGCTGGTGACGTATACCCGTCACTTGAAAAAGGGACCTTGGATGCGGTTGAGTTCGTTGGCCCTTACGATGATGAAAAGTTAGGTTTCGTTAAGGTGGCTCCTTATTACTACTACCCTGGTTTCTGGGAAGGTGGTCCCGCAGTTTCTCTTTACACTAACAAGGATGAGTACGAAAAGTTACCAGACGTGTATAAGCATATTTTAGCGACAGCGTCATACCGAGCATCTCAAGATATGCTAGCTATTTATGACTACAATAACGCTGGTGCTTTACGTAACCTGATCGCTGAGGGAGCGATTCTTAGAGAGTTCCCGAGAGATATTTTAGAGGCTGCGTATAAGGCTACTGGTGATTTGTACAAAGAATATTCTGATAGCAATGAGCTGTTTAAAAAACTTCATGATGACTATATGGGCTACCGCAATTCAGTAGTACCATGGTTTAATGTGTTGGAGACTTCATATATTCGCTTCTTGGCTTACGCGATTAATCGTTTATAGTCCTTGAATTAGATTAACTCCTTCGCTGGTCGGTGCTTAATCTAAAATACAACGCTAATGCTTTGTTTTTACATTGCTTTAGCGTTTTTTTATGCTATTTTTTCTTTGTTTGTGTTATTATTATCCGCTTACTCTAGCTCGTACTGTCACTCTGAATTAATAATGGCATGGCGGGCAGGAGATTTTTAATTTTTAAGGATAAAGAATCATGAAGACTTTTGTGGCAAAACCCCATGAAGTCAAACGTGACTGGTATGTTGTCGATGCAAAAGGCAAAGTTTTAGGACGTGTAGCCAGCGAAGTTGCACGCCGTTTGCGCGGTAAGCATAAGCCAGAGTATACCCCTCACGTTGACACAGGCGATTATATTGTAATTATCAATGCTGCTGATATTGTAGTTACAGGCGCTAAGTTCGAAGACAAAAAATACTACCATCACACAGGCTTCCCTGGCGGTATCCGTGAAACTAACTTCCGCAAGATGCAGGAGCGTTTCCCTGGCCGTGCTTTAGAAAAAGCAGTTAAAGGCATGTTACCTAAGGGTCCTTTAGGCTACGCTATGTTTAAAAAACTCAAGGTGTATGCAGGTGAAGAGCATCCTCATACTGCTCAGCAACCACAACAGCTTGATATCTAAGGAATAAGTCATGATTGGTGAATGGAATTATGGCACGGGCCGTCGCAAAACCTCGGTTGCTCGTGTTTTCTTGAAAAAAGGTTCTGGTAATTTCGTCGTAAATGGCAAAAGCCTTGACGATTTCTTTGGTCGTGAGACTGGTCGCATGATCTCTCGTCAGCCATTAGCATTATTGGATATGTTAGAAAATTTTGACATCCAAGTTAACGTGCATGGCGGCGGTGAGAGTGGTCAAGCTGGTGCGGTTCGTCACGGTCTTACTCGTGCGCTAATCGATTACGATGGTTCACTTAAACCTGAGCTGTCTAAAGCTGGTTTCGTTACTCGCGATGCGCGTGAAGTTGAGCGTAAGAAAGTTGGTTTACGTGGCGCACGTCGTCGTAAGCAGTTCTCTAAGCGTTAATTTATTTACGCCGACAGATACGAAAGCCGCAATCATTTATTTGGTTGCGGCTTTTTTGTTCGTGATCATTTACAATTAAAGTCCTCGCGTGCGTTCATTAGCATAAACAAGGTTAAAAAAGACAGGAATTCATCATGACTGCGTTGAATCAGAAAATTAAGGTAGGTATTGTCGGTGGTACCGGTTATACGGGTGTGGAATTGTTGCGTATTTTATCTCAACATCCATACGTAGATTTACATGCCATTACGTCTCGTAGTGAAGAGGGTGTGGCGGTTGCTGATATGTTCCCTAGCTTGCGTGGTAAGGTCAATTTGTGTTTTGTGACGCCGGATAATGCGTCGCTTGGTGATTGTGATGTGGTGTTTTTTGCTACTCCACATGGTGTTGCTATGTCGCAAGCACGTGAGTTAATCGATGCTGGAGTTAGAGTAATTGACTTAGCGGCAGATTTTCGTCTACAGGATTTAAATGCTTTTGAAAAGTGGTACAAAATGCCACATAGTTGTCCTGATATTTTAAGAAATGATAGCGCTTATGGCCTAGTGGAAATTAATCGCGAAAAAATTAAGAACGCTAAGCTAGTAGGTAATCCAGGATGCTACCCAACCACCGTTGTCCTCGGTTTAGCTCCGCTATTAGAAAAGGGGTTGATTGAGTTAAGTGGTATTATTGCCGACTGTAAATCTGGAGCGTCAGGTGCTGGTCGTGGTGCCTCAGTAGCTAATTTATTATCTGAAGCAAGCGATAACTTTAAGGCCTATGGTGTGAGTGGTCATCGTCATCATCCAGAGATTAGTGAGCATTTGTCAGTGATCGCTGGCGAGCCAGTAGCACTGACGTTTGTGCCACATTTGGTGCCGATGATTCGCGGTATGTTTTCAACAATTTATGTGCGGATTAAGCCTGATGCGCGTGAGGTTGATTTTCAAGCCCTTTATGAAGAGCGCTATGCTGATGAGCGTTTTATTGATGTAATGCCTGCCGGCAGTATGCCTGAAACTAGAACGGTGCGCGCGTCAAATGACTTGCGAATCGCTCTATCACGGCCGGGTGGTGGTGATACCCTAATTGTGCTTGTAGTGCAAGACAATCTAGTTAAGGGGGCGGCAGGTCAGGCCGTGCAAAATATGAATCTTATGTTTGGTTTGCCTGAGTCTATTGGTTTAGACTTTGTGGCTGTGTTGCCGTAGTATGGTAGCTCGTTTGTTTTTGCTATTTCTCGGAATAGCAATAGGTGGCGGAGCTACCTATTATTATCAAAAGACAGAGTTGTTGCGTAAGCAGGACGTATGGCGAGTAGAGTATGCAGAGCAAATCAAGCATGCTGAGGGTCAGGCGTTAATTGATTATCAAGCACTAGAAAGTCTTTATAACGAGCAAAAGGCTAAGGTGCTTATCGATGATGCGATGATTATTCAGTATAGTCGTGAAATTGAGCGCCTTAGTGATGAGGTCACTCGTCTTACGAGTGAGTTAGCTTTTTATGAGGAAATGGTTCCTGCGGGGCCTGAAGGTGCGTTGAGCCTGAGAGCTTTTGAGGCTCATCAAGAGGGTAGGTATATTAACTTTAAATTGATGCTTTCTGTGAGTGGACGTGGTGTTCAAGAGCCTTTTTCCGGACGATTGATGTTTACGGCAAAAGGTGATAAGGATGGCAAGGAGCAGACTGTCGATCTCTATCCAGCGGTTACGCCTAGTGGTGAATTGATAGCTAATGATAGCTCTATGATTGCCAATATCGCTCAAGGCAGTGGCGAATTAAAAGTGGTAGACTTGAAAGCGGCAGAGATGAGCCCCATATTGGAGTTAAACTTCACGCGTATTCAACGCCGCGAGGGCTTGTTAATTATTCCTTTTGGTTTTACTCCCAAAGAAATTACGCTCAATGTTTTAGAGGGTAATAGCGTTAAGCTAAGCAAGACGATAGAGCTCTAAGTAGTTGACTTTAAAGTCACTATCAAAGTCGTGGGTATAACAGGGAGTTTGGTTTGCCCTATGCTAAAATGAATTAACCAGTTATTGTATGTATGCTTACTAAGAGCATTGGAGCAAGATTATGAGTATTGAACAAGTAGATTTACAAACACCACCTAGCCCTTTAATTTTTACTGATGCGGCAGCGGAAAAGGTACGTGATCTATTAATCGACGAGGGTAACCCTGATTTAAAGTTACGCGTATTTGTGCAGGGTGGTGGCTGTTCTGGTTTCCAGTACGGTTTTACCTTTGATGAAGAGGTTAGTGATGATGATACTAGCATCAACAAAAACGGCGTAGTTTTATTGGTTGACCCAATGAGTTTTCAGTATTTATTTGGTGCTGAGATCGACTACAAAGAAGACATCGAGGGCTCACAGTTTGTAATTCGTAATCCAAATGCCTCAACCACATGTGGTTGCGGTTCATCATTTGATGTCTAATAAAATCAATCTGGTCAGTTAAAATTAAGCCGGATGAAGGGAGCCTGCCACGCTTGCGTGGCGGGCTCCTGTCATTTCTGGGGTGCAGACTGCTAGTCTCTGTCTAAAACTCCATGCTAACCAAGCAAAAGCCATTGATTCCATTGCTTGCGTGGCGATGCCAAAGGAGTCACTCGTCAGTACTGAATAATCTAGTGCATTGGCTAGTTGGTTCATAAATAATGGGTTTGCAGCACCACCTCCAAAGACAATAAGCTCCTTGTTGTCACTTGCGTAGTGCGTTAAGCAATCGACAATACACTGTACGGTGAAGGCTACTAAGGTTGCTTGAATATCAGCTGCTCGATAGCTATCAACAGTCGTGTTTACTGTTAAAAACTTTTCTAACTTTTTTTCTAACCATGCGCCGTTAAACAGATCGCGTCCTGTCGATTTAGGTGGTTGAAGGGCTAACCAATCCTCGGATGTAATGAGAAAGTCCAGTAAGCTTTTATTGACCTCACCGCTAGCAGCCCACGCTCCATCTTTATCAAATTTTTCCCCTAAGTGCTTATAGCACCAGTAATCCAACAGCATATTGCCGGGACCGCAGTCAAACCCACTTGTTGCTTGCTCAGGATGTAATAGACTAAGGTTTGAAATGCCGCCGATATTTAATAAGGCACGGGCCTTGTTTTTGTCGTGAAAAATAGCGTGATGAAAGGCAGGAATTAATGGGGCGCCTTGACCTCCGGCAGCAATATCACGACTCCTAAAATCAGACACGACATCAATACCGGTTAATTCTGCTACTAAAGCAGGGGCATTTAATTGAATGCTATAGCCACGTTCAGGTCGGTGACGAACGGTTTGGCCGTGAATGCCGAGGGCGTTGATGTCGTCAGCGGCTAACCCATTTTCCAATAAAAGGTTGTGTGTCACCTTTGCGTATAATTTACCTAGTTCCAATGCAACCTCTGCTGCCAAATGTAGCTCGTCATGGCCGCTTTGATTGAGCTTTAAAATAGCTTTTCTAAGGCTAATAGGAATATCCAAACTGTTCGTGGCGATAAGTCTTATAGGAACTGCGTTATTTTGATCAATGCAGACCAATGAGGCATCCACGCCATCTGTGCTGGTGCCGGACATGATGCCGATAAAATAAGGAGATTGCAGGTTCACGAAAAAGCACCTCAGGAAGCAATAATGAGTCTAGGAGAGGTTATAATCTAACACATAATGGGCGGATTGCCTTTCGGTCATTTTATCCCACAAATATTCTATTAAAATTTAAAAAATGTTTGGAGTTAGTAAATCCATGTCTGAGCAAGAAATTCAGATCAGCCAAGTAGTAAAAGACGAGATGCGCACCGTTTTACGCGGCTGTGATGAGCTGTTGGTCGAAAGCGAGCTGATGCAAAAAATGCAGCGTAGTAAGGAGACAGGTATTCCTCTACGTATTAAGTTGGGCCTTGACCCGACCGCACCAGATATTCACTTAGGGCATACTGTAGTGCTCAATAAAATGCGGCAGCTACAGGATCTTGGTCATCAGGTGGTTTTTTTAATTGGTGATTTTACTGCCTTGATTGGTGATCCGAGTGGTCGTGATACGACTCGTCCGCCGCTAACTAAGGAGCAAATTCAGCTCAACGCCAAGACTTATTATGAGCAGGCTGCTCTTATTCTAGATGCTGATAAGACAGAGATTCGTTATAACTCGGAGTGGTGTGATCAGCTGAGTTCGCGCGATATGATTTCTTTGGCTTCACGCTATACCGTTGCCCGTATGCTTGAGCGTGATGACTTCACCAAACGCTATAAGGGTGGTGTACCGATCTCTATCCATGAGTTTATTTATCCCTTACTGCAGGGTTACGACTCAGTGGCTTTAAAGAGTGATATTGAGTTGGGCGGTACGGACCAAAAGTTTAATCTATTGGTTGGTCGTGATTTACAAAGAGAGTATGGCCAAGCGTCACAGTGTGTATTGACGATGCCATTACTTGAGGGCTTAGACGGTGTTCATAAAATGTCTAAGTCCAAAAATAATTACATAGGTATTACCGAAGAACCTGATAGTATGTTTGGTAAGATCATGTCAATCTCAGATGAGTTGATGTGGCGTTACTTTATTTTATTGTCAGCTAATAGCATTGAAGACATTGAGGCTTTCCGCAAGGAAGCAGAAAATGGACGTAATCCACGTGACTTTAAGGTGATGTTAGCTCAGGAGATTATTACTCGTTTTCACAACGCAGCAGCTGCGGAGACCGCTTTACAGAATTTTGAGGCGCGATTCCGTGATGGTCAGATTCCTGACGATATTCCAGAGGTTGAGTTAAATGGTGGGCCACTATCAATCGTGCATGTCCTTAGAGACTCCGGCTTAGCTAGTTCGGGCTCTGAGGCAAATCGTAATATTCAACAGGGTGGTGTGCGTATTGACGGTCAACGCATTGAGGACCGTAGCCTTGAGTTAGGTGCTGGTACTTATGTAATCCAGGTTGGCAAGCGTAAATTTGCACGGGTTACGATTAACTAGATTATTTAGCGATTAATCCATCATATTTGGAGGTGTTTTATGAGGTTAAGTAGTAATTCAATTCAGCATGGTCAAGCGATTGACCCACGTTTTGCATTTGGCAAAATGGATAAGCAGAGTAATATCGTCTTATCTTCTAATATCAATCCGCAGTTTAGTTGGACTGATGCGCCAGAGGGTACCAAGTCCTTTGTGATGGTTTGTGTAGATACTGATGTGCCGAGCAAGTCGGACGATGTGAACCAAATCGATCGCGAGATACCGGCCGATTTACCACGCATTGAGTTTTATCACTGGGCCTTAATTGATATTCCGGCTGAGGCTGCTGAGATCAAAGAGGGCGAGCATTCTAAGGATGTCACACCTAAGGGCAAAGGTGGTCCTTCAGCGGCGAACGATTTACGTCATGGTGTTAATAATTTTACTGAGTGGTTTGCGGGCGACCCTGATATGAAGGGGGATTATTTTGGTTACGATGGTCCTTGTCCACCATTTAATGACTCATTAGTTCACCACTATCATTTCACCTTATATGCGCTTGATATCGAGCAGCTACCCGTAGAGGGTAGTTTTAAGTGTGCTGATGTAGTTAAAGCCATGGCTGAACATGTATTGGCAGAGGCGACAATTACAGGTACTTATACCTTAAACCCACGTTTAGCTGAGGCATAATCTCACATTACGTGAATCAAATTCAAAAGCCCATCAGTCAGTGGTGGGCTGTTTATTTATTTTTACTCTATTTATCTACCTACATTAGGAGTTATATCAATGTTTGAGCGCAGCAATACACTGGACAAAGTAGATCCGGATTTATGGGCAGCTATACAAAAAGAAGATGAGCGTCAGGAGCAGCACATCGAGTTAATCGCTTCTGAAAACTACACTAGTCCGGCAGTAATGCAGGCTCAAGGTTCTCAGCTTACTAATAAATACGCTGAAGGTTATCCAGGCCGCCGTTACTATGGTGGTTGTGAGTACGTAGATATTGTTGAGGAATTAGCGATTGACCGCTTAAAACAGTTGTTTGGGGCTGAAGCGGCTAATGTTCAACCTAACTCCGGTTCCCAAGCTAACCAAGGGGTTTATTTAGCCGTTCTTAAGCCTGGTGATACGGTTTTAGGTATGAATTTGGCTGAAGGTGGCCACCTAACTCACGGTGCTTCTGTTAATGCTTCTGGTAAGTTATACAATTTTATTCATTATGGCCTAAATGACCAAGAAGAAATTGATTATGATGAGTTAGAGCGTTTAGCTCAAGAACACAAGCCAAAATTAATCGTTGGCGGCGCATCTGCTTATGCTTTAAGAATCGACTTTGAGCGTATGGCTAAAATTGCTAAGGATTGCGGCGCATACTTCATGGTTGATATTGCTCACTATGCCGGGTTAGTGGTTTCTGGTCAGTATCCTAACCCAGTTCCTCACGCTGACTTTGTGACTTCAACGACACACAAATCATTACGTGGTCCACGCGGTGGTGTGATTATGATGAAGGCTGAGCATGAGAAAATTATTAATTCTGCTATTTTCCCAGGCCTTCAAGGTGGTCCTTTAATGCACGTTATCGCTGGTAAAGCAGTTGCTTTCAAAGAAGCGATGGAGCCAGAGTTTAAGGAGTGGGGCGCACAGGTTATCAAAAATGCGCAGGTATTAGCTGATACCTTAACTAAGCGAGGTTTGCGTATCGTTTCTGGTCGAACTGAAAGTCACGTGATGTTAGTTGACTTACGCAGTAAAGGTATTACCGGTAAAGACGCTGAAGCAGCCTTAGGCAAAGCACATATTACTGTAAACAAAAACGCCATTCCTAATGACCCGGAAAAACCATTTGTTACTAGTGGTATTCGTATTGGTTCGCCAGCGATGACGACGCGTGGTTTCAAAGAAGCTGAGGCTGAGTTAACTGCAAACTTAATCGCTGATGTTTTAGAAAATGCTAATGACGAGGCTTTCTTAGAGGAAGTGCGTGCTAAGGTTAATGCCTTAACAGCTCAGTTCCCTGTGTATAAGTAGTTAATAGTTTTTATTAAAATAGATCGCCCTTTGCTGTGTAGAGGGCGATTGAGTATTTTATATGAAATGTCCTTTTTGCGGTAATACCGATACCCAAGTAGTTGATTCACGTTGGCAAGACGAGGGTAATGTGATCCGTCGTCGTCGTCGTTGTCCTGACTGTGAAAAACGCTTCACAACCTTTGAGCGAGTAGAAAAGGTTATGCCGGTTGTGGTCAAGCGAGATGGTCGACGGACTGAATTTGACCTCTCTAAGGTGGAGGCTAGTATGAGCATGGCGCTCCGTAAACGTCCTGTGAGCACAGAGGCGAGAGATAAGGCCTTGATTGATATTCAAGACGCTTTATTTAACCTCGGCGAGAAGGAAGTCAGTACTGATGCAGTCGGTGAGCTCGTGATGGAGACGCTTAAAGAGCTGGATCAGGTGGCTTATGTACGCTTTGCTTCCGTTTATCAAAGCTTCGAGCACATTGATGAGTTTGTTAAGGCAATTGGTGAAATGCAAAAGAAAGGCGTTACCATTAAAAAATAATATGCTATGAGCCTGAGTCCAAATGCTTCCCTACTAGATCAAGATAGGTTCTGGATGGGTCAAGCTATCCAGCTTGCTGAAAAATCCCTCTATCTAACCGCTCCCAATCCGCGTGTGGGCTGCCTTATCGTACGAAATCAGCGTATCCTTGGGCAGGGCAGTACACAGAAAGTCGGCAGTGATCATGCTGAGATTCAAGCTATTAAAAATGCCATTGATAACGGGTACGAGGAGTATCTACAAGGCGCAACCTTTTATGTCACCTTAGAGCCTTGCAGTCATTATGGCCGAACACCACCTTGTGTGGATGCACTAATTCGTTATCGGCCGGCACGAGTAGTGATTGCTATGTTAGACCCTAATCCATTAGTTGGGGGTCGTGGTGTTAGTAAGCTGCAAGCAGAGGGTATTGAGGTCAGTTGTGGTGTGTTGAGGGCCGAGGCGCTAGCCTTAAATCCTGGGTTTGTTGCTCGTATGCTCAGAAAAAGACCTTGGGTACGCACTAAAATTGCCTGCTCCATGGATGGTAAAGTCGCGCTAAATAACGGTGAGTCGAAGTGGATTACGTCTCCCGCTGCACGTGATGATGGACAGCACTGGCGAGCTCGTAGCTGCTTGGTTTTAACTGGCATAGGTACACAACAGGCTGATAATCCCTTACTTAATGTGCGTGCGATAGATACGCCACGACAGCCTATTCGAGCTGTGATTGATCGTTTATTTGTGATAGATCGGGCAGCGGCTATTTTTAATGGCGATCCAGTTTGGATTTTTATTGAGGATAGAAAGCTCAGCCAGCAAGAGCAGGAAAAGCAGCGATTGCTTGAGCAAGACAAAAATGCCCGTATCGTTAAGATCGCTTTGGCATCAGATAAAGTCGATGGTGAGGCCTTGAGTTTACACGCTATTATGGATTATTTGGCAGCTCAGGAAATTAATGAGGTGCATCTAGAGGCCGGGCCACGATTAAATGCAGGCTTTTTAGATATGGGTTTAATTGATGAGGTGTTACTTTATATGGCACCTAAAATCATCGGTCCTGGTCGAGAGGCTTTTGCCTTATCACCCTTGGAAAAACTAAGTGATGCCAAGCGACTCGCATTTTTTGAGCAAGAAGCAGTTGGTGTTGATGTGCGTTTAAGGGCGCGTGATAAAGCTCATTGGCAAGCTCTTTTAGTTGCCGTTTCAGATAGTCAATAGTAAGAGAGAAGAGATGTTTACAGGAATTATTACCGGTATTGGTGAGATTGCCGAGGTGACGCCTTTGGGCGCTGAAAATGATTTAAATAGCGGCGTGCGTCTGCACGTGTTGGCGAATGATTTTGATTTAAGCCGCACCAAATTAGGTGATTCAATTGCTATTCAGGGTGCTTGTATGACGGTCATCGCTTTTGATGAGAAAAGCTTTGATGTTGAGGTGTCGAGAGAATCACTTAACAAGACCGTTGGTCTTGAGCATTTGGGCGAAGTGAATTTAGAGCATGCTATGCGCTTGGGTGATACCTTAGATGGTCATATTGTTGCTGGTCACGTTGATGGTAAAGGCTTGGTAAAAGTCTTTGAACCAGTCGGTGAGTCGCATGTTCTAAAAATTCAAATTCCTGTGGAACTGACTAAATACCTTGCTTATAAGGGCTCAGTGGTAGTGAATGGCGTGAGCCTGACGGTAAACTCTGTTGAGGATAATGCTGACGGTTGTGTGATTAGCATTAATCTGATTCCTCATACGTTAGAGGTCACGACCTTAAAGCATATTAAGAGCGATGGTGAGGTTAATATTGAGGTGGATTTACTATCCCGTTATGTCGAGCGTATCTTAAGTTTGCAACAAATTTAAGTGCTGTTTATTTGCAATATTGGCTTTTTATTGCTGTAAAAATTTTAAAGTGATAAAATGTCTGGCTTAGTGTTAAATAAATACTTTTTTGGTGTTTATTAGCTTTAGCACTTATTAAGTAGGATTGGTGGCCGAGTGGCTGAAGGCGCACGCTTGGAAAGCGTGTAAACGGTGACGTTTCGGGGGTTCGAATCCCCCTCAATCCGCCAAATATTTAGACCCCGTGGGCTTAGGCTTCACGGGGTTTTTGTATTTAGGGACTTTAAGATTCCTCTTTGTTAAAATGACTTCATCTTTTCTTTAGGCTCTTGCTATGCGATTTTTTGTGTTGATTTTTGTTATTGTGGCGGCGTTGTTTTATCTCTCATTTAACGTTGGACCAAATAAAACGGATGAGCTTTATGAACGGGCTGAGGCTGGTGAGATGTTGGCTCAGAAGCAATTGGGTATCCAACTGATGAATGCTAGTGGTGTCGAGCAAAATTATTACGAAGCAGAGAAATGGTTGCGTCAAGCAGCTAAGCAGGGTGATGCTGAAGCGCAAGGTTTATTGGGTGTGATGTATCAAAACGGTCTTGGTCGAGAGATCGATAATCATGAGGCGTTAAAGTGGTTCAAGCTTTCTGCTGAGCAGGGTCTCGTTGAGGCACAAACCTTTTTAGCGGCGATGTACGAAGAGGGTAGAGGCACGGCAATAAGTTACGATGAAGCGATTAAATGGTATTCGCTTGCAGCAGATCGTGACGATGCTATTGCTCAAAATAGTTTAGGCATGATGTACCTCGTCGGTCGAGGTGTACCACAGGATTACACTAAAGGCCGTGAGTTAATTCAAACCGCTGCAGCGAGAGGTTATCCAAGAGCGATTTATCATTTAGGTTATATCCATGAGTATGGGATTGGCGGTGAAATTAATTTAGACTCTGCACTTAAGTTTTATAAAAATGCAGCTTCTCTGGACTTTGGTACTGCTAATTACCGTCTAGGGCAACTGTACCTAGAAGGGAAAGGTACTAAAGTTCAACTGCAAAAAGCCAAAGAATACTTCAATAAAGCCTGTGATTTGGGTGAGGAAGAAGCATGTCGTGTTTTAGAAACGACTTCTTTTGCTCAATAGCTTAGCAGCCAGTGGTGAGGTAATCATTTGAATCACTGCAAAAAATGCGGCAGGAACTGCTATTTCTCGAGGTAGTCCTGAGGCGACAACAAAGGCCGCGGCGATACTAAATTCTTTTTTACTAACAATAAAATAGTACGCAATCAGCTCTTCTTTGTCGCTAATAAAAAACTTTGTTGTATAAGCGAGTGCATAGCCTATTAGGTTAAGACTGAGCGCTGCTAGAGCAATTACTACTGCGTACCAACCATAGCCAATAATAGTCTCTGCGTTTGGCCCCACCACCGCTAATAACAGGCATAAATAAAAGACTGAACCCAATGAGGCGTAATAGTTATCATAGCGTATGGTTTTTTTAGGAAAACGGGTGCGTAAATAAACACCAGCAACCGTTGGTACAACCACGATTAAGACAAGCTCTAAAATAATTGCTGCGATTGGAACCGCTAGCTCCACGCCAGTTAGTAGCAAAAATAAGAAAGGGACTAAAAATGGCGCAAGTAGTGTATTTACTGCGTTTAAAACGGCTGCTAACGGCACATTACCACGTGCAAGGAGTACTAGTAGGGGGGCAGATACATCAGTCGGTAAGGTGCCTAGGAGTGTTTGTCCTGTCGCTAACTGTCCGCTGCCAAAGAAAATACGACCAGTAAAGTAACCGGCGAGCGACATCGGTCCATACACCAAAAATAATGCCCAGAGCTGTCGATTAGGATGTCTTAGAACCAATTTAACGGCATGTGCATCAAAGGTTAGGCTAATGACAAACATTAATGTTGCTAACAACAAGGCAATATATTGTTCAAAGAAAATACCCAAGGCCGGCCAAATAAGCCCTAATGCGGCAACGGCAATCGCTAGAAATAAAAGATTATTTTCGATGAAGTTGAGTAAGCTTCTCATGAGTTTTTATAACGACCTATCGTACTATCCAAGCGATTGCACTACCGCCAATCACGACTAACCAAGGCGGGAGTTTCCAGATGGTTAAGGCGGTTAAGGCGACTAGCATTAGGACAACGTCTTGTGGAGACTGAATCGCACCAACCCAAGCATGGTTGTAAAGAGCGGCTAGTAGTAGACCTACAACGGCTGCATTGACACCCATAAAAGCCGCACGGACTTGTGATTGGTGGCGTAATTTCTCCCAAAAGGGTAATGCTCCAGCTATCAATAAAAATGAGGGGATAAAGATAGCAATTAAGCAAATCATCGCGGTAATAAAGACGCCAGATGTGCCGTTAATTGCAGCACCAAGAAAGGCAGCAAAGGTAAATAATGGGCCCGGTACAGCTTGAGTAGCACCGTAGCCTGCCAGAAAAACTTCTTCTGTTAGTAGACCGTTTTGTACTGTTTCAGCTTGCAATAGAGGTAAAACCACGTGACCTCCACCAAATACTAATGAACCGGTTCGATAAAAACTATCGAATAGCTGTACCGATTGCGAAGGCACTAGCTCCACCAATAAAGGTAAGGAAAATAAAAGCACAAAAAATAGACTAATCCAAATAACACCTTGTTGTTTGGTGATGTTGATGTTAAGTGGTTGATGTGGTTGGTTTTTTTCGGGTGTGCAGACAAATAGGCCAATTGCTGCCGCAGCCAAGATAGCTAATACCTGTGCCCAACTTGATGGAAAGAGCAATAAGAAGCAACTTACTGCAATCATTAGTGTGATGCGGGGTTTGTCAGGACAAAGACTACGTCCCATGCCCCAGACGGCTTGGATAATGACGGCAACTGCTACTATGGTTAAACCGTGCAAAGCGCTGCTTGGAAGCATGTCATGATAGTTCGTCAGCCCCACGGCAAATAAAATTAATAGCAGGGCTGATGGCATAGTAAAGCCAAACCATGCAGCAAAAGCACCAGTATAACCCGCTTGTGAAATGCCTAAGCACATACCGACCTGACTGCTTGAGGGGCCAGGCAGAAAATGGCAGAGAGCCAATAAATCGGCATAGTGCTGTTCACTTAGCCAACGACGTTGAGTGATTAGTTCATCACGGAAATAAGCGATATGAGCAACAGGTCCTCCAAATGAGGTTAATCCTAAACGCAAGAAAATCAGAAAAACCGACCAAGCACTTTCTGTGGGTTGAGCTTCTTGATTCGAGTTGTGCTGTGTCAACATAGCTAGTGCGCTAGAGAGGTGGTTAATAAGGACAGAGTATAGCAGACAGATTTGACCATATTAAGTTAAGATAATTAGCAAATATAATAACGGAGAAACAATGGATAATATTTATGCGATAGATGGCATAGTACCGGTGATCGATGAAACTGCATTTGTGCACTCAACGGCAGTGATTATTGGTGATGTGATTATTGGTCCTGGTGTGTATGTAGGGCCCTTAGCTAGCTTGCGTGGCGATTATGGTCGCATTATCATGAAGGAAGGGTCCAATATTCAGGATACCTGCGTGATTCATGGTGATGGTCGTCAAGATACGATTATTGAGGAGGATGGTCATATTGGTCACGGGGCTGTGATTCATGGCTGTATTATTGGTCGTAATGTCTTAGTCGGTATGAATGCCGTGGTCATGGATGAGGTGGTTGTTGGTGCGAATAGTATCATTGGCGCTACAGCGTTTGTAAAAAAAGGCATGGTAATTCCTGAATACAGCTTAGTGGCTGGCGCACCGGCTAAAATTATTAAGACACTGACCGATAATGACTTAAAGCATAAGGTTTTAGGTACGCAAAAGTATCAACGTTTAGCTAGACGTAGTCATGCCAGTTTGGAGCGCGTACAGCCTTTGCGTAAGCTGCCAGCCGAACGTCCACGACTTACTCGTGAGCAGGTTTGGCCGGAGCATTTGTTAGATAAGTAAAAGAGGTAGATAGTATTATGGCGCTCTATGCCCCAGAGAAAATCAAAAGCAATGTTGTAGATTTGCAACGTCGTATTGCTGCTGCGTGTGAGAGGGTAGGTCGAAATCCTGATGAGGTACGTCTTATTCCTGTGACCAAGGAGTTTGCATCGTCGGTTGTGGAGATCGCCTATGAGGCTGGTTATAAGCAGGTTGGTGAGAATAAAGTTCAGGAGTTAGTAGATAAGCACGAGTCTCTTAAGCAAAATGGTGCTTATGAGGACTTGGAGTTTATCTTAATTGGTCATTTGCAAAGTAATAAGGCGCGTTTTTTAATAGATCATGTCGCTGAGTTTCACGCGCTAGACTCCTTGCGCTTAGCTGCTCGTCTAAATCATATGATGGCAGAGGCTAGCCGCGTATTGCCGGTTTATATTCAGGTCAATACCAGTGAGGAAGAGAGTAAATACGGTTTAAACCCCTCTGATGTTATGCGATTTATTGATGCCTGCGCCGAGTTTAAAAGCTTACGCGTGATTGGGTTAATGACCTTGGCTATTAATAGTAATAATAATGATGAGGTGCGCCAATGTTTTCGAGCACTGAAAGAGTTGCGCGATCAGGTTAAATTCAAGTATCCTGATGTTATGCGTTTATCTATGGGTATGTCTGGCGATTTTGAAATTGCCATTGAGGAAGGGGCAACAGATATCCGGATTGGGCAAATGATTTTTGGGCCAAGAGATATTTCAAATGAGTTAGATCACTTTTGGCCTGAAGATAAACCACGTACAAATTAATTTAACTAACCTAACCAGAAAAGAGCATTGCTCTAAGGAGAAAAATGATGAAAAAACTAGCGATTCTTTTGAGTGCGGCCATGGCTTTAACTACGACAGCCTTTGCTCAGACTGCTGCTGACGTTGAAGCAACTACCGACTTAAATCAGCATGCTGAAATTCAGATGGTAGATCAGGAAGTTAAGGTATCAGAAGTTGGTGATGATGCCGTGAGCGTTGAAGAGACCGTTACAGTCACAGAGACTGAACCTAATATGGAGTAGAGGGTAGTCCTATATTCTGTCATTAGGAAGTTCTATGCAAAAAATAGTAGTTGCTCTGCTTAGTGTGACAGCATTAGTTGCTGCATGCGCTACTGGCCCTGATGGGGCTAGTAGTGTTCATGCATCAGCGATAGAGTCTGTTGCAGCCAAACAATCGCCTCAGGAACAGACTAATCCGACACCAGAGGTAGTAGCTTGGGATGGCCGCTGGAGCGGTGTGATTCCTTGTGCTTCCTGCCCAGGTATTGTGGTTGATTTAACCTTTAATAACGACGGTACTTTTCGCCTTCGCGAGGAGTATCAGGGTAGCAAGGGTAGTTTTTTTGTCACTGAAGGTACGACAGTTTGGGATGAAGCGGCTCGGGTGTTGACCCTTAGGTCTGATGACCGAGAGCAAAAGCTATTTTTTGGGGGTGAGGGCACAGCGGTTTATCTTGATGCACAGGATAGCCCTGCACCACTCTATCAATTAGTCAAGCAAGCCGAATATCTGGCTACTGGGCAGCAGCTAATCTTACCTTTGCAGACGGTTCGTGTTGAGGATAATAAAGTTCTCTTTAACGGTTTATTAAACTTCAGTAAAGTGCAAGAGGGCGGCTTTCAGTCGGTTAGAGGCAACGCGGTGATTGATTGTGATAAACAGCATGTGTCCTTCAAGGATGCTGCCTATTACTCTGACGTCGATGCGATGGGTGAGCGTATAGCTAGCATTACGAATCTGGTACAGGGAGGCTTTCGCTTAGGTTCTAATTCAGCGAATAGCGTACTCTTACAAGTAGCTGAAACCTTTTGCCCCAGTATGTAGTTGTAGTTGACTTCTATAGAATAGAATAGAATAGGCGCCAAGATTAATTTCTTGGCGCTTTATTGTTTTTTATTTATCGATTACCTTAGCTTCTACATCGATGGTTCTTGCAGCATCTGCCGTGATCTCTTTGCTTTGTTCCATCACTGATAAGGCAATTTTGTAGCAATCATTGACATGAGCTCTGCCGACATAGCGCATGGCCCCATAACTAATTCCTCCAGACAAAACAGGTCCTAGTAGAGGGATATATTTAAGCCCTGTTTTGGTGACAGTCGTAGTAGCAGCCTTTGTGCTGATCGCGGTCACAGCTTTAACAGCCGCTTCGCGAGTGATATATTTGCCGATTAGGTTAGTACCAACTTTGGTGATGGCGACAAGCGTCAGTTCTTTAAGTTGAGGATTAAGGTCATCAATTTGTTCGGGTGATAAGCCGAATTTTTTGTTAATTTTAGGCAGTAATCGTGTCAAAATAGAGATGTCATTGGCGATGTCTAGCCCAGGAATAGGCACGGCTGCCACAGCGCCTGAGTAGTAGGAACTTTTGGTAACCATGTCATAGCATTCATCACGTATTTTTTGTAATTGCAGCTCTTCTATCGATGGGTTTTTTGAGGGTTTGGGCATGACTTTTTCCAAAAATTAAAATCAGCTAATAACGTTGATTTTACCGTTAACTTATCAAAGTGCCTTGAAATCATTGCCGAGTTTGTTTTTATACGACAAAAAGTCTGCTGCACGCAGCATAGTCGTTTTACCTGCTTTACTCTGGTGTAATTGCTCGGCTACTAGGGTCAAAGCACGAGCAGCGGCTTGACTGTCTTTCCCTAAGCGAGCAAGACGATGTAAAGCCAACGTTGAGGCACGAGCTAAACGGTCTGACTTGTCTGAACTGCGGACGATGCTATGGAGCATCGTGATTGAATCTGCGATATCAAACCATGCCATGGCATCAGTCGCTACGTTACCAATGGCTTTATGGGACAGGTTGTGTAAATGTGCAAGACGCAAAATACGTTGATAAAGTCTTGCGTGCCAAATGTCTCGTCGTCTCAACTCAACGTTGCCGTAACGACGTGACATAGCTTCTAGTTCATGACGGATTAGACGGTGTATGGCTTGTGCTTTTTGTGTGGTATTCACTGGCAATAAGGTGCGGAATAGCAACCAAACAATTATTGGACCTGAAAAAATAGCAATACCCGTAGGAAGAGCACTTGTAAAACTTAAGTCGTTATAAAGCCAAGGGTTGAGCAGTAGCATCATCGACATTAAAAAATCATAGCAAATAATAGTTAAACGTGGATGAGCCCAGGCGAGAAAGCCAAAAAACAGAAATACAAGCACGGGCAGCGCAGCAAGCCAGACTGAATCAACAATTGGCCAGATGAGGCTAACACAGACTAAGCCACAGCTAACACCAAAGATTTGACCGATAGAGGCCTGTTTGATCATGCTAAGTTGCTCATCAGCTGCTGAAAACACGGATAACATTACCGTCGCCGAGATAAGTAGATAGGCTGATGCCTCCCAACCGGTGAAGACCCATATTAAACCAAGGCCCCAATAGGCGATCAGTACGCGTAGGAAGGCTGCACGTGCAGTGCGCCAATCGTGATGTAAATAAATACGGGCCGGCCTATTGTCTTCTGCAGGCTCCGCTAAGTTTTTTAGTTCAATTGCTAGTTTGCGCAAATAAAGTGCCAGCGTCGAATCATCTGTTTTTGCCGTGGCAGCTGTTTTGTAAAGTAAAGGGACAGCCTCTCTTAAGTCGCCATTGCTTTGCAAATGCTGTTGCATTTGAGTAAGCAGTTTAGCTGTTGTTACGGAGACATTTTTACCCTTGCGACCATGATAGAGGGTCAGTGCCAGCATAGCGGATAAGGTACGTCTGAAGGTCCGAATTTGCAGATTTCGTTTGCGCGAACCATCACCTTCAATCGTTAACCTTACCTCCATTTTCATCAGAGAAAAAAGATGACGTTCAGCGAGATGTGGTTTGTAGTCTTGGGCTAAGTGCTCAAACAATTCGGAGAGTGCGAGTGAAAAAGAGCTAATACTATATGGACTACCGCCGCGGGGGGCGAAGAGAGCACCAATGAGCCAAGCTACGCCAACACCGACCAAGGAGGTCAGCATTCGGTCCATACCAAGTGCCCAGACATTGTCTGGATTGTTATTGACCAGTAGTACTACCATGGCTGCGGTAAATGAAGAAACAATCGCAAAGTAGGAGAACAAGCCACGTAAAATAATACTGCCAACAACGCAAAGACCGACCCAGAGAGATAGTAGGGTGATGACGAGAAACTGATCGGCACCGGTGGCTAATAAAATAAAGACCCCAACGATCGCGCCAATCACTGAGCCTGCAGCACGTAGGAAACCTTTTAGAAAAATACGCTCACGCGTTGGTTGGGAGGCGGATAAAGCGCCCATTACCGACCAGTTTGGATGCTCCAAGCCTAATGCGATCGCGATAAACATTGAGATGGCAGCAGATACAAAAGTGCGTAATACAAAGCGGATACGTCCCGTATCGAGATGGAGACGGGAGGCTATTAGTTGAATAAAATCAGTCATTTTTAGGTTGATTTAAGCAAATTTTTGAGATTGGCGTCGATCCGTTCTGCAACATTAAGAAGATCATCAATAACTTCTTGGGGTATATCATTGAGTATGGCTTGCTCTGACTGATAGAGAATCTTGGTAATGTGCAAGGCTTGCTTGTGGCCCTCAGGGGTTAGCTCTAATAACCAGGCCCGACGATCGTCCGGATTAGGTATGCGATTTAATAAACCTCGCTTTGTCAGAGGGTCTAATAGACGAACCAAGCTAGAGGTGTCTAAACCACAAAGGATCGCAAGGTCCTTTTGCATCATTGGCGCCGCTTTGTAGAGGTGTACCAACGGCACCCACGTGACATCTGTGTAGCCATGACTCGTCATGATTTTTTCATCAAGACGACGCCAACGGCGTGATAATTGTATAAGGTGGTAGCCGAAGCTAGTACGATGGCTTTGTTTGACGGGTTCATTTGACATGAAACAAGTGTATCATATAGTTTGGATTCAAACTATATGTGTTATATAAAATGTGGTATGGTATTCTTTCTGACCTCTCTGGAATATTTAATCTATCTAAAGTCTAGACGTGTTGGACTACAACTCAATATAAGCGAAGCGGTCTTGGCCGGCTGGGATGATCATTATCAGTGGGAGTAGATCGGTTTACAAACGTCTGATCTAGCGCCATTGCTTAAAGCGTGGGCAGAGTCGGAGCAAAAGCAATTGTTTAAGGCTGAAAAGGCCTTAAAAGGCTAGTGGCTGCTTTATTACAAGAAGACACCAGGCGCTAAGTAATAAGGCCTTTAATCGGATATTTATATTAAGTGAATTGCTTGATGGCCTCTGCAACCGGAATATCGCCTTGCGTTAGTTCGATAATCACTTTACTAATTGTCGGTTGCTCAATAATCTCTAGTAGCGTAGCAGCCACGTCTTCGCGGGCTACGGTGCCATAAGGGATTGCTAAGCCTGCGCGGACTTTAGCGGTGCTAGGAGAGTCTAGCAAGGTGCCGGGACGTAAGATTACCCAGTCTAAGTCGGACGCTACTAAATGCACATCAGCTAATTTTTTAATTCGCATGTAGTTTTCAAATTGCTCTGACAAACCTGTGCCTCGACCAGCTTCAGGAAACGCAGATACTAATAAAAATTTGCGAATGCCCGCTAGTTTTGCGGCAGCAACAGCTAATTCCAGTCCAAGACCATCAATGGCATTAGTCATTTCGGGTCCACCCTTACCACCAGCACCAGCAGAAAAGACGACTACATCACTATTTCCCATAAGTTGAGCAAGCTCTTCAGGATTAAGCTTGAGAAGGTCGCCATGGATAGGTGTTGCACCAAGCGCTTTCAGCTCATCAGCTTGTTCGGCGCGTCTATGGAGAGAGAGAGCGGTATGGCCTTGCTCGCTTAATTGTCGAGCGAGATGGCGCGCAATTTTACCTGAACCGCCAACGATAAAGACTTTTTTCATGGTGACTCCTTGTGAGTAAATTAGTAACTTGAGAAAAGAATGACTTAGATCATAGTAAGCGATTGGTGCTGTGTAAGGAAAGGGTAATAGGTTATTTTGAGTGATAATGGTATGCCCAAACATAAGGTCAAACGATTCTTGTGTTCAATGGCTTTGACTCACGGTTCTTATCACTAGCGACCTCTGACTTTTTTACTCCTTAAAACGTAGCAGACGTAATGCATTTAGCGTAACCAATGCTGTCGCACCAGTATCGGCTAACACAGCCATCCACAAGCCGGTAACACCCAGTACGGTAGTAATTAGGAAAATGGCTTTTAAGCCGAGAGCGAAGGCAACGTTCTGTCGAATATTTGTCATGGTGGTACGAGATAGCGCAACTAATTGAGCCACATCGCAGACACGGCTTTTCATTAGTGCAGCATCGGCAGTTTCCATGGCTACATCGGTGCCTCCGCCCATGGCAATACCGATATCGGCAGAAGCTAGTGCAGGAGCATCATTAATGCCATCACCCACCATGGCAACCTTGCCTTGAGTCTTTATTTTGTTAATTAGGCGCAGTTTGTCTTGCGGTAGTAATTCTGCTTCGTAGTCAATGCCTAGATTACCCGCAATTGCCTGAGCTGTGCGGCGATTGTCACCAGTAAGCAGGATGACGCGTACACCCATGGTTTTCAATGCAGTCACACCTTCCTGCGCGTCCTTTCTAGCTTCGTCGCGTAAGGCTACCAATCCTAAGACCTTGCGTTTTTGCTCATCAAGTAGGACAGATACGGTTTTACCCTCTATTTGTAATGCGGAGATGCGCATGTTCTCATCATCTGTCAATGTGACAATTTCGGCAGCGTGGACAGGTGAAGCAATGGCTAGATAGCGGCCCGCAACTTCAGCGCGTACAGCTTTGCCGGCAGTAACAGAAATGTTAGAAGCTGCTGGAATCATAATCTTGGCTGCTGTGGCACGATTGACAATTGCGGTTGCTAATGGATGGCTAGAGCCAGTTTCCACAGCGGCGAACAGTGCCAGAATATCATTTTCGTTTGTATTATCACATGCCACAATATCGGTTACTATCGGTTTGCCTTCTGTTAGGGTGCCAGTCTTATCAAATGCGATAGTGCCAACTTTACCGATAGTTTCCAGAGCGCTACCTCCTTTTACTAATAGTCCGTTGCGGGTTCCCGCTGCAAGGCCTGAAGCGATAGCTGCGGGTGTAGAGAGTACGAGTGCGCAAGGGCAGGCTATTAATAAGAGTGCTAGGCCGCGATAAAGCCAAGTCATCCAATCGTCGCCCATGACTAATGGTGGTACCAACACGGTGAGTGTGGCAATTGCCATGATAACGGGGGTGTAGTAGCGACTAAATTGCTCGATGAAGCGAGCAGTAGGCGCTTTATAGCTTTGGGCTTCTTCGACTAAATGAATAATGCGTGCAAGGGTGTTGTCGACGGATGTTTTTTCTACTCGGATTTGTAGTACGCCATCGACATTGACGGAACCGGCGTAGACGTTGTTACCTGTCGTTTTGTATAAGGGGATGGACTCACCAGTGATGAGAGATTCGTCTAGGCTAGATGAGCCTTCCACAATGCTGCCATCGGCTGCTACGCGATCACCCGGTCTAACCAGTATGAGATCGTTGACTTGTAGCGATGCGACAGGAATCTCTCGTTGCTTTCCTTGGGGATCCAGTAGGATGGCTGTGCTTGGTGCTAGCGCAGCTAAGGATTTTATGCCGGAGCGAGCACGATTAGCGGCTACGCTTTCTAGTAGCTCACCGACTGAGAATAAAAAGACGACTGCTGCAGCTTCTTCAGTTTCACCAATCACAAATGCACCGAGCGCTGCAACTGACATTAACATCTCAATAGAGAAGGGGCTGCCTGCTTTTGCTAGAACAATGGCATTACGAATAAAAGGTAGTATGCCGATAATGACCGCGATGCCGAAGGCCCACATCTTGTAGGTTGGGAATAGTAGAAAAATGACATAAGCAGTAGCCATCAGTAAGCCTAAAATAATGACTTGCTTGCCCTTACGTGTTTGCCACCAACGCGTGTCTTTATTGCTAGCAGCGGTTAGGTGACGATCAGTAGATACTCCGTAGCCAAGTTTCTTTATGGTTCTAATAATATCATCGGCTTGTGTGGTAGCATTTGGGTCTAAGGTAAGATCTAGTTTTTCATTGGCAAAGTTTATTTGGATATCAGATATGCCAGGTAAACGTGCGACCGCAGTTTCAATTTTGGCTACACAACTACTGCAGTCCATGCCTTCTATATGAAATCGCATAATTCATCCTTTATTGAACATGAGTTTATATAATCATTAAAAACCATGAAGCGACTTCAGGGTCAAGTGATGTATGTCATCTTGATATTTTTAGTGTAAAAAATTATAGTAACTATAGGGTTTCATTAAGTGGAGGCATGTTATGCCAATTAAAATTGGTGAGCTAGCCAAGTGCACTGACGTCACGGTGGAAGCTATTCGCTATTATGAAAAAGAAGGTTTGTTGCCTGAGCCTACTCGCAGCGAGAGCAACTATCGCTTATATGGTGACGCTCATATTGAAAGACTAAACTTTATTCGACATTGTCGTAGCCTAGATATGTCTTTGGGTGAAATACGAATACTGTTGCGGTTCCGAGATAATCCCGTTGAGGACTGCAGTTATGTTAATGCATTGTTAGATGAGCATGTTAGTGAGGTTGAAACACGCATTAAGGAGTTAATGCAGTTGAAGGAACACTTAGAGGTATTACGACTGAAGTGCACCACTGTTGCATCGGCCAGGTCATGCGGCATATTAGGTGCCTTGGCTGATAATTCTTGTCACGAGTAGTGGTATTGATAACGCTTGTGTGTACGGCTTTAGTACGTTGAGTCGATTGTTGTTAACTAGGCCACTGAGCGGGACCGTATTCGCTATAGTACCGTTCAGTGGTGGTCAAAATTTAGCCGATTTTGTCTGCTGTTTTTGTTTCAAAATCAGCAGCGTCATGGCGCTCGTGTAGTTGCTCGGATGGCTCTCCCCAAGTTCGGTTAACCATGCGGCCGCGCTGTACTGCTGGGCGTTCTGCAATTTCATCTGTCCAACGACGAACGTTTTTATAGTCAGAGAGCTGTAGGAAATCAGCAGCGTCACCGTATAGATTGCCGAGAACCATGCCACCAAACCATGGCCATGCCGCCATATCGGCAATAGAGTAATTTTTACCGGCTATAAACCGAGTTTCAGCTAAGCGTCTATCTAACACATCAAATAATCGTTTTGTTTCCAAAGAGTAACGATCAACTGCGTATTTAATATGAATAGGGGCGTAGGCGTAGAAATGTCCAAAACCACCACCGAGAAATGGTGCCGAGCCCATTTGCCAGAACAGCCAATTTAGGGTTTCTGCACGTTCTCTCGGTTCTTTGGATAAAAACTCACTATCAAACTTATCGGCGAGATATGTCAGGATAGAGCCAGATTCAAAAAGACGAATAGGCTTACCGCCATCTTTAGGGGCTATATCTAATAGTGCTGGTATCTTTGAGTTGGGATTAATATCGACAAAGCCGGAGCTGAATTGATCGCCACTAATCTCAATGAGCCAAGCATCGTACTCAGCGTCTTTATGGCCAGCGGCAAGTAATTCTTCTAATAAAATAGGAACTTTAACGCCGTTTGGTGTTGCTAGTGAGTAAAGTTGTAATGGGTGCTTGCCGATCGGTAGCTTTTTCTCATGTGTGGCACCAGCAGTAGGGCGATTGATATTTGCAAATTTTCCGCCATTAGCTGGATCCCACGTCCAAACCTTAGATGGTTCATAGCCAGCGGGGAAATTCTGGGACAAATCGTTTGATGTCATACTACCTCCATTTTTAGAACATCGTCAGAATTACAGTGTCTTGTAAATGCTGATATGCTGCAATTCATTATGGCATTTTCAATGAGGTATGACCAACTGATGAACGATCAGTGACTGAAAAGCAAAAACCCCACAAAACATAGTTTTGCGGGGTTTGCCTAAATCTGGTGGCCTGGGGGAGAATCGAACTCCCGACACAAGGATTTTCAATCCTCTGCTCTACCGACTGAGCTACCTGGCCAAAAAATAAATTATATAGTAATATTTAAGAGATGTGAAGTGTTTGTTTAAGTTTTTATAAAAGCTAGTGCAAATTATGTTGTAAATAAACAAAACTATTGCTTTTTAGCAACCCTCTTTGACGGCTCCGAAGCCGCGCTAGACTTTGTGGCCAACAAGGGCCTTACTGCCACTCTAGCCTAAGCCAATTAAAAATTATAACCAAGGAATGACCAGTCGTGGTAAAAAAGTTTGATTTTTCTCATGAAGAGTTAATGATTGCTTAATTATATAGCGTCATTCAATCTTTTCAATTTGTGTATTAGCAACAACAAGGCTTATAATAGCGGCATACTTTCCATAACTGTCGACGAATTTTCTCTTTGTAATCTAGATACTTACAGAGCTTCGAGGTGTTCGGCATTATTTTACTGATTATTACATAGGTTTTTAGCGCTTAGATATGTCCACAGGTGTTCTAACATTTGGCCTTAATCATCACTCTGCTCCCGTTGACGTACGAGAGCGAGTGTCTATGGCTGGCGATCTTGTATTACCAGCATTACAGGGCTTACGTTCCACCTTTGGTAATTCGGTAGAAGAAGCGACTATTCTCTCTACCTGTAATCGTACAGAGATTTATTGTGCTGCCGATCAATCAGTTGCAGAGGATATTCCTGCGTGGTTAGCTGACTTTAACTCACTCAAAGATGACGAGTTAAGACCTTATATTTACCAGTTAGACCATGATAATGCAGTGCGTCACGCTTTCCGAGTGGCTAGTGGTTTAGATTCTATGGTGTTGGGTGAAGCGCAGATTTTGGGTCAGCTTAAGACTGCCGTGCGTACAGCAGATGAGGCAGGAACATTAGGTTCGACCTTACATCAGTTATTCCAAAGGACTTTCTCAGTTGCTAAAGAGGTTCGTACCAATACAGCCATTGGTTCTCAGTCCGTCTCATTTGCGGCAGCGGCCGTGCGTTTATCCGAGCGCATCTTTGGTGATTTAAAAAATAGCGACGTACTCTTTATTGGTGCGGGTGAGATGATTGAGCTCTGTGCAGCGCACTTTGCCGGTGCCAATCCTCGCTCGATCACCGTCGCTAACCGTACCCCGGAGCGTGGTGAGTTGGTTGCCTCACGTTTTCATGGCAACACGATGAAGTTAGCCGAGATGCCTGAGCACCTTCACAAGTTTGATGTGGTGGTTTCCTGTACGGCCTCAACCCTGCCTATTTTAGGTTTAGGTATGGTTCAAAAACTGAGCCGCAAGCGTCGTTCTAAGCCAGTGGTGATGGTAGACTTGGCAGTACCTCGCGATATTGAGCCAGAGGTTGAAAAGTTGGACAATATCTACTTGTACACTGTTGATGACTTAGGTCGCTATGTACAAACGGGCCAGAACTCTCGTCAGCAGGCAGTAGGTCATGCAGAGGCAATCATTGATGCGCGCGTCCTTAATTTTATGCAATGGCTTGAGTCTCGTCGCTTAGTAGTGCCAATGATTCAGGGGCTTAATAGCAGCGCTGAGAGTATACGTCAAACTGAACTAGCCAAAGCGCGTCGTCTCTTGGCTAGAGGCGAAAGCCCTGATGAGGTGCTAGAGTATTTAGCGCGCAGCCTGACGCAAAAGTATTTACATGCGCCAATGTCACGTCTTAACCGTTCCGAAGGTGTGGAGCGTCGTGATCTTTTAGAAGTTGTTCCACAGTTATTCCCTTTTGAGAGCGAGCATTAGCCAAGCTCTTTATCTTCTATTTTAGCACTCGGCGTTTTCTCATAAGTCCGAGTGCTTTATACTCTTTATATACAAGAACCCAATTTTTATAGTAGTTTAATTATGAAAGACTCAATGCGTTCACGCTTGGAGCAATTGTCCCACCGTTTAATCGAGGTGGATGCGATATTGTCTGAGCCAGAAACTGTTAACGATATGGATAACTTCCGCAAACTCTCACGCGAGCGTTCGGAAATTGACCCTGTAGTACAGCTGTTTGCTGAATATGAAGGTGCTGAAGCGGATATGTCTGCGGCCCAAGATATGATGAAAGACCCCGAGCTCAAGGAAATGGGCGAGGAGGAGTATTACTTACTTAAGGATAAGATCGAGGAGCTAGAAGACAAGCTGCAAGTCGAACTTCTGCCAAGAGACCCGGATGACGGTCGTAGTGTCTTCTTAGAAATTCGTGCCGGCACCGGCGGTGATGAGAGTGCCTTGTTCTCAGGTGATTTGCTGAGAATGTATAGCCGTTATGCCGAGGAAGTAGGTTGGCGAGTTGAGCTAATATCTGAGGCACCATCGGAGTTGGGTGGTTACAAGGAAGTGATCGTACGTATTGATGGTGACGGAGCGTATGGTCGCTTGAAGTATGAGTCCGGTGCACATCGCGTTCAGCGTGTACCTGAGACTGAGTCTCAAGGTCGCGTGCATACCTCTGCATGTACCGTGGCGGTTATTCCTGAAGCAGATGAGTTGACTGAGGTCGTGCTCAATCCGGCTGATTTACGTATTGATACCTTCCGTGCGAGCGGTGCAGGGGGGCAGCACGTGAACAAAACAGACTCTGCGGTGCGAATTACTCACATTCCAACCGGCATTGTGGCTGAGTGTCAGGATGACCGTTCACAGCACAAAAACAAGGCCCAGGCCATGAGTGTGTTGGCAGCTCGTATTAATGATGTTCAGCGTCAACAACGAGACTCTGAAGCGGCTGCTGAGCGTAAGAGTTTAGTAGGGTCTGGTGACCGTTCTGAGCGTATTCGTACTTACAACTATCCACAGGGTCGCGTGACTGATCACCGTATCAATTTGACTCTCTATAAGTTACAGCAAATTATGGAAGGTTCATTAGACGAATTGACCGGTGCCTTAATGGCAGAGCGTCAAGCTGAGTTACTCGCTTCCCTAAGTAATGAGTAATGTGCAGCAAAGCTGTCAGACGATTAAGGACGTGTTAATGCGTCAACAGCTTCCTTTGCTAGAGCGGAGGATGTTACTGGAGTTTGTTTTTAATAAGCCGCGTGCATGGTTTATTACTCATGATGATGAAAAACTCGATCAAGCAACTAAAGAGCGTTTGCAAGGGCTTTTTGAACGACGTTTGGCGGGTGAGCCGATGGCTTATATCATCGGTCAACGTGAGTTTATGGGCTTGAATTTTAAAGTCACACCTGCAGTGCTAATCCCACGTCCAGACACTGAACTATTGGTTGAGACTGCGCTGAAATTTTTGGAAAAACTACAAGCACAGGGAATTAAAAATCCACGGGTGTTAGATATTGGTACTGGTAGCGGTATTATTGCGATAAGTATCAAGCATTATTATCCAAATGCCGAGGTAGTTGCAGTTGACTTAAGCGTTGAGGCTCTTGGTGTAGCCAAAGAAAATGCCAAAGCGCTTGCGTCGCCAATTGAGTTTTTACTCAGTGATTTGTTTGCTGGGCTTGATCCTGAGCAACACCAATTTGATTTAATTGTTTCCAACCCACCCTATATTAATCGTGATGATGAACATTTAGAACAGGGTGACGTACGCTTTGAGCCGACGATGGCCTTAACGGATTATGCCGATGGGTTGAGTCTAATTACTCGTTTAATTGCCGAAGCACCGGCATTTTTAAAAAGCTCATCAGCACTTTGGATGGAGCATGGCTGGGATCAGGCGGCAGCGATTAGAGTCTTGTTGAAACAAAATGGTTTTAGAGCGGTGGAAAGCTTAAAAGACCTCGCAGCTATTGAAAGAATCAGTGGTGGGCTCATTTAATACGTATAGAATACGGGTTTATATGTTTAGTTAAGCCTGTATTAAGCTAAAATGAACCGTTGTGTTAAGTGTGGGTCCGATATCTTTTAAGACGCCGTATTTAGATTTGTAAAGATTTTTTAAGGAATTAATTATGAGTTCTGATGTTCGTAGCTTTATTGAGGAAACCGTCAAAGAGCACCCTGTTGTATTGTTTATGAAGGGTTCTGCTCAGTTCCCACAATGTGGTTTCTCAGGTAAGGCAATTACAATTTTGCGTGACCTAGGTGTGCGTAAGCTAGTCACTATCAACGTACTTGAGGATCCTGAAGTGCGCGAGGGTATTAAGGCTTACTCAAACTGGCCAACGATTCCTCAGCTTTATGTTAGTGGTGAGTTTATTGGCGGTTCAGATATTATGGATGAGATGGGCGGCAACGGTGAGCTTAAGGCGTTATTAGACGAGTCTGGTGCGACTGCCGACTAAGCTCTATGAAAAAACGTTTAGTGATT
>CANROD010000018.1 GCA_947632105.1 uncultured Oligella sp.
TTAGAGTACGGTATGGTGGCAATTAATACAGGCATTCTCTCTAATGAAGCTGCGCCATTTGGTGGTATTAAGCAATCCGGCATCGGTCGTGAGGGTGCTAAGTATGGTCTAGATGACTATATGGAAACTAAATATATGTTGATGGGTGGTATTTAGTAATGATTACTTCTGCATATGTCTCTTAAAAAATCCCCATATCAATTGACTTGAATTAGGGCCATATTCGGAGTTAAAGGGCAGGCGGTAATTACCACCTGCCCATGCGTGACCCAAGCGCTTGATTTTGATAAATTTAAGTATTCTTTTATTACCACTTCGATAAATTTTCTAACGTAATTCATTTACGTTATGCTGATTGACAAAATTATCTCACTGATTAGTTGTCTTGGCGACATAACCTTTAGAACGTGACTCCTCAAGCATTAGTTATTACCCTTATTAGGAGTGACATATCGGTAGAAAAATTTTAAGATTGTCTCGCTGGAGTTAGGACCATAGTTTGAATTAAAAGGTAATGAGGTGTCACCACCAGCCCAGTTATGCATCATATTATCAACTTCTAACACTTCAACGATAGGAGTTTCTTTATAAGAGTAGATCTTTTGAGTATAGGCGTTTGGTGTGTCAGTATCGTGCCTAGTGACTACAGCAGGCGTATCTAGGGGGAGATCGTTTAAATAAAGTGCTTGTTTACTGAGTGCTTCTGCATTGCTGATATTGACCATATGGTCTTTTGCCCCATGAATAATTAGGGTGGGTATATCGTCGGCTTTAGGTTTGGCAAAGGTTTTAAGATAGGAAATTAATTCCTCATCATTCTCATAAGATATACCCCCCATGACTTTTAAACCACTACGGACATTGTTTGCCTGCCCAAAAACGGGGCCACTATGTAGGGCAACAGCAGCTATTTTTTCTGGAAAGTTAAACGCTATGGCGTTTGCCATACCTGCACCAGCAGACATACCGGCAACAAATATGTTTTTAGGATTAACTTTATATTTTTTGACTGCCTGAGCGATTAACTCCATAATGGTGTTGGCTTCAGCCATGCCGCTCTCAGGAGCAAGGTCATACCATTGCCAGCACTGAGCGAAATTGTTTTTTTTGCTTTGCTGAGGATATAGCACGATAAAACCGTATTTTTGCGCATATATGTTCATTTGAGAGCCTTGAGCAAAGACACTGGCGTTTTGCTCGCAGCCGTGTAGCATGACGAGAATGCTGCGATGCTTAGTGTGTTGGTTCTCAGTCGTGGTGCTAGGGATAAAGGTATAATACTCCAAGCCATCAATAAACTTTTTTGATGAGCTTGTAGTTTCTTGATTAGGGGCTTTAAATACACCTCTTTCCCAGTCTCCGATATCAACAGGGTCTGGGTGTAAGACAGTCATATCACTTGACGGAAAATTAAAAGTCAGCAGCTGTTCGGCGCTTTTCATAAAGTTTTGCTGCATATCATGAAAGACCTTGGTCTGTGCGATAAAGCTCGAAGCGCCTGCGAGAAAGGGATTAAAAACCATCAATTTGTTATGTCCTATGCTGAGCGTATTTCAATTCTTTAGGATAGCAACCTATACTCTTAGCTGGCAAGGGTAATTACTATTATTTGGTTATTATGAATCAGGACTATCTGTTTATGAAAATGGCGTTACAGCAAGCACACAAAGCTGCGGCGCTTGGTGAGGTACCGATTGGTGCTCTAGTAGTCGATGGTGATAAGCATGTCATTGGTAAGGGCTTTAATCAAACGATACATACTAATGATCCTACGGCTCATGCAGAGGTATTAGCCTTAAGGCAGGCCGCGTCAGCATTAGGTAACTACCGATTAACCGGCTGTACTTTGTATGTGAGCTTAGAGCCCTGTGCTATGTGTATGGGGGCCATTTTACATAGTCGTGTTAAGCGTGTTGTATTTGCAGCAAGTGACTCAAAAACAGGAGCTTGTGGTAGCGTGATTAGCCTGCAGTCTGAGTCACAACTAAATCATCATTGTGTGGTTACACAAGGTGTGATGGCTCAGGAAGCGTCAAGCTTACTGAGAAGCTTTTTTAAAGCAAGACGTTTGGCTAAAAGATGCTGTTAAGCATGACATTATTTATATAATATAGCGGTAAATTTTTAAGGATAGGGCCTAATGGATAATCATGAACACAGCGATAAGAGCTTTTTGGAGCAAGCAGTAGAAGAACATTTTGATGATGAGCAGATAGTCTCTGATGAGGCTAATGATGTTCCTCCCTATATCGCGCAATATGACGATCTAATGTCACTTTATGTGTTATCACCATCAAGTGCTGTTATAGATGTTTCAATGTTCGATATTGCCGAAGCACGACTGACGGATTTGGGTTTTGATGTCCAGTTAGACCCAGTGGCTGATGCTAAGGTTACGCGCTTTGCTGGTACTGATGAGCAGAGAGCAGCGGCTTTTAGTCGTGCTGCGATGAGTAACGCTGAGGTGGTTTTAGCTAGTCGTGGGGGGTATGGCCTTAGTCGTATTTTGCATCTGATTGATTGGGATTTACTTGCTAAGTACCCTAAATGCTATGTGGGGTATAGTGATTTTACGGCTTTTAATTTAGCGCTATTAGCCAAAACTGGTATGAGTAGTTTTACTGGACCTGCGGCAATTCCGGATTTTGGTAAGGCAGAGGTTGACGATCTGACGGCTGAGCTTTTTGTTGAGTCCATGCGTGATGAGCTAGAGATTTTATGTTTTGATGCTGATGGCTCTGATGAAGTGGATTTACGTGGTACCTTGTGGGGCGGTAATTTAGCGATGATCTGTTCACTTATCGGTACACCGTATATGCCTAAGGTTGAAAATGGTATTTTATTTATTGAGGATGTTTCTGAGCATCCTTATCGTATTGAGCGGATGCTGTGGCAACTGTGGCAGGCGGGCATTTTAGCTAATCAGCAAGCGATTCTATTAGGTCATTTTACCGATTATCAGCTAGTTACGCATGATAATGGCTATGATTTTGACTCGGTCGTTCAGTGGTTGCGCGAGGTTGTACAAATTCCCGTTGTTACTGGTTTACCTTACGGTCATGGTGATGTCCGTGCAACCTTACCTATAGGTGTTGAAGTCGGCTTAGCCACTCAAAATGATATTGCTTATTTAGTATTAAAAGAGCATGTTGATGACCACGCTCATGAACATGGACACGAACACTAAGAATTAAAGATTTAAAGGAAAATTAATTGATATCCACATCGAATTTGACCATTCAGTTTGGTCCTAAACCCTTATTTGAAAATGTTAGCGTAAAGTTTTCTGATGGCAATCGTTATGGTCTGATTGGGGCTAATGGTTCTGGTAAGTCTACTTTTATGAAGATTATCGGGGGCGACTTAGAGTCAACTTCCGGTTCAGTAACTTTAGATCCGGGGCTGAGGCTAGGTAAGTTGCGTCAGGATCAGTTTGCTTTTGAAGAGTATCAGGTAATTGATGTGGTCATGATGGGGCACACAGAAATGTGGGCAGCAATGCAAGAGCGGGATGCTATTTATATGGACCCTGATGCGACTGATGATGACTATATGCGTGCGGCTGAGTTGGAGGCGAAGTTTGCAGAGTATGACGGCTATACTGCAGAGGCTCGTGCATCTGAATTGCTTTTAGGCTTAGAGTTTCCAATTGAACAGCATCGCTTACTAATGAGTGAGATTGCGCCAGGTTGGAAGCTACGTGTACTATTAGCTCAGGCTCTTTTTTCTAATCCTGATGTTTTGCTATTAGATGAGCCAACCAACAACTTAGATATTCATACGATTCGTTGGTTAGGCGATATCTTGGATGGCTATGATTCTACGATGATCATTATTAGTCACGATCGCCATTTCTTAAATCAGGTCTGTACTCATATGGCCGATGTTGATTATGGTGAAATTCGTATTTATCCGGGTAATTACGACGACTATATGCTTGCTTCAGCCCAAGCTCGAGAGCGATTATTAGCAAATAATGCCAAGGCTAAGGAGCGTATGGCAGATCTTCAGGATTTTGTTAGTCGCTTTGCTGCTAATAAGTCTAAGGCTCGACAAGCGACTTCGCGTTTAAAGCAAATTGATCGTATTAAATCTGAGCAGATTGAAGTGAAGCCATCTTCACGCCAAAACCCTTTTATACGCTTTGAGCAAAATAAAGCCTTACATCGTTTAGCGGTTAGTGCTGAGAAGCTAAATAAAAGCTACGATCAGCCAGTTATCAAAAACTTCAATGCCATGATCGAAGCAGGGCAGAAGGTAGCGGTTATTGGTGCTAACGGTGTCGGTAAAACGACCTTATTGCGTCTCTTGGCTAATGATATCAAGCCTGATAGTGGTGAGGTAAAATGGGCCGAAAATGCTGATATCGGCTACATGGCCCAAGACGTGTCTGAACAGTTTGAAGCAACGGTTAATTTATTTGATTGGATGACTGATTTTCGACAGGCAGGAGATGATGATCAGGCAGTACGTTCTATTTTAGGGCGTTTGCTATTTTCCGCTGATGATATCGTTAAACAGGTGTCTGTCCTTTCTGGTGGTGAAAAGAACCGCATGACTTTTGGTCGTTTAATGCTAGGGCGCCATAATATCTTATTACTAGATGAGCCGACTAACCACTTGGATATGGAGTCTATCGAGTCATTACAAATGGCGTTAGAAAAGTACAAAGGTACAGTTATTGTGGTTTCACATGACCGTCAATTCGTATCAGGTATTGCTGATCGAATTATTGAGATTATGCCGAATGGTGAGATAGTTGACTACTTGGGTGATTATGATGGTTATTTAGCTTCTCGTGGCTTAGAGAGCTAGTTTACATTTTTGAGGTTAATTTTTTGTTAGAACTGACACAAGCGGTCTCTTACGAAGAAGCAATTAAAAAAAGTCTTTTTATTGTGCATGCTGCACCGGTTTTTACTGCGGAGGAAGCCTTGTTCTTTATAGAGGAGCATAGCGTGGCTGATGCGACTCATAACTGCTGGGCTTTTCGTATCGGTGGCGAGTATCGTTTCAATGATGATGGGGAACCAGGAGGCACGGCAGGACGGCCAATTCTTGCAGCTATTGAGGGGCGAGACCTTACCAATATAGTGGTTCTAGTGATTCGTCATTATGGAGGTATTAAGCTGGGCACGGGTGGTTTGGTACGTGCTTATGGGGGGGCCGCAGCAAAATGTCTACATGATGCACCGAAGCGTGAAATTGTGGCCATGAGTCGCGTGCTTTGTGATTGCCCATACTCCGATATGGAGCGGCTCAAGGTGCAGATGCAGCAGGAGGGTGTGCAGTTAGTCACAGAGGACTTTGATAATATAGGAGTTAAGTGGCAGTGGCTCATCCCCATAACTAAAGTATTAGAGCTTGAGAAAACTCACCGTAATCTGACCAGAGGTCAAGCTAATTGGGACGTCATTTCCAAAGAGGAGTTGATCTAAATAGAAAAAGGTCGACGCATCATGTGTCGACCTTTTTTTAATGAAAAGCGATAAACGTTTTAATTTAACTTATGCCTGACTTTGATCGCTATCCTGCTCTTGAGCAGCAATTTCAGCACGAACTTGGTCCATGTCAACCTCTTGGACTTTAGTCAGTAAACTTTCGAAGTCAGCTGGAGCTAAGGCGCCAGGCTGAGAGAATAGAAGAATACGATCACGGAAAACCATTAGAGTAGGAATAGAACGGATTTTAAGTGCCTGAGCAATTTCCTGCTCCTCATCCGTATTTACCTTGCAAAACTTGATATCAGTATACTTTTCTGCAGCAGCTTCAAAAGTTGGGCTGAATTGTTGGCAAGGGCCACACCATGGTGCCCAAAAATCGATTACTAAGGTGCCATCTTGATTAAGGGCGTCTTGGAAGGTCTCTTTGGTTAAATCTTGATAACTCATAACTGTCCTTTACTATTAGGGTGGATGGGCAGAAACTTAAAGCAACTGCTAGCTTGACTCATTATATTGAGATAGAAGCAATAAATCCAAGTGCATAAGTTGATTCTATCTCATCGAATTGCGTCCTTTTATGTCTAAGCCATTGTGAAGCGTACGATAAATAAGGCTGCGACAATGACTGTTGCTAAATGTAACTCTCTGAGTTTTCCTGTAATCAGTTTAAGTACAACATAACTGATAAAACCAAAAGCGATACCTTCTGCAATTGAATATGTGAATGGCATAATCAAAGCGGTTAGTGATGCTGGTACTGCTTCGGTTGGATCTGACCAGTCTATTTCTACTAATTCGCGCATCATCAAGCCCGCCACATAAAGTAGTGCGGGGGCGGTGGCATAAGCTGGAACGACACCAGCGATAGGGGCAAAAAATAGCGATAGTAAAAATAAAATTCCGATAACCATCGCGGTCATTCCAGTACGCCCACCACTTTGCACACCTGCAGCACTCTCCACAAAGGCAGTTGTACTACTCGTACCCAATAAAGAACCTCCTAAAATAGCAGTGCTGTCAGCGAATAAAGCTTTACCAAGGCGGTTTGGTTTGCCCTCAGGCATTAAACCAGCGCGTTTTGCGACACCAATTAAGGTGCCGGTTGCGTCAAACACCTCAACTAAAACAAAGACTAAGATAATATTGATAAAACCAACATTTAAAACCCCCCATACATCAAGCTGCATAAAAGTAGGTTTAATAGACGGTGGCATAGACATGAGACTGCTTGGTGCATCTGTATAGCCGAAGAGTATTGATAATGCACTGACAGTTAAAATACCGATTAAGATAGCGCCACGCACACGTAGTGTATCTAAAGCAACGATCACAAAGAAGCCAATAACAGTCAATATAACCTCGTGTGAGGTCAGATCACCTTGGCTGACTAAAGTGGCTGGATTAGCGACAACAATCCCTGATGTTTGTAATGCGATAAAAGCTAGGAATAATCCAATACCAGCTACTATGGCAGAGCGCAGAGATTTCGGAATTCCTCCAATTAGCCACGCACGAATCCCAGTTGCGGTTAAAATAAGAAAGATGATCCCAGAAATAAATACGGCACCCAACGCCTGCTGCCATGTATATCCCATTGTGCCCACTACGGTAAAAGCAAAAAAGGCATTTAAACCCATACCAGGTGCCATACCAATTGGCCAGTTAGCAAAAAAGGCCATAATGAAGCAACCTAACGCCGCCGCTACACAAGTACTCACAAAAACGGCACCCTGATCCATACCAGTAGTACCTAAAATTTGTGGGTTAACAAAAATAATATAAGCCATGGTCAAAAAGGTAGTGATACCAGAGACCAGTTCAGTACGAGCAGTTGTATTGTGCTCTTTTAATTTGAAGATAGACTCAAACATAGTGGTTTGTGCTCTTTTAGGTAGAAATAGAAACTTACTTTGTGGAATAGTATTCTAATTCTTTACAAAAACTTTATACAGCAATTTATGAATATTCTCGGTTTTGAAAGCTCCTGTGATGAGACAGGCGTCGCTATTGTTAATACAGAAAAAGGTTTACTTGCTCATGCAGTGCATAGTCAGATTGATATGCATAGGGCGTATGGTGGTGTTGTGCCTGAGTTAGCCTCACGCGATCATATTCGTCGTGTTTTGCCGCTGACTTATGATGTATTAAAAAATGCTAAGCTGACGATTGAGGATATTGACGCGGTAGCTTTTACTGCAGGCCCTGGTTTATCGGGTGCTTTATTGGTGACAGCTAGTGTGGCACAAGCGTTTGCTTGGAGTCATAACTTACCGGTTATTCCTATTCATCACCTAGAAGGTCATTTATTATCACCGATGCTATCCCCTGAGGTACCGGCGTTTCCTTTTGTAGCCTTACTTGTTTCCGGTGGTCATACACAATTGATGAGGGTCGATGGTGTAGGGCAGTATGAGTTGTTGGGAGAAACCTTAGATGATGCCGCTGGTGAGGCTTTTGATAAATCGGCTAAGTTGATGGGGTTGCCATATCCTGGTGGGCCTCATCTTGCGAAATTAGCTGAGAGTGGGAATTCAGTTCGCTTTCAGTTACCGCGTCCACTTAAGCATAGTCCAAACTGTGATTTTAGCTTCAGTGGCCTTAAGACGGCAGTGCTTACTACACTAAGAAATTTAGAAAAGGAAGGAGAGGTGAGCGAGCAGGATTTATCAGATTTAGCGGCTTGTACCGAAACAGCCATTGTCGATGTACTAGGTTTCAAAGCGATTAAAGCAATGAAACAAACGGGCCTTAAGCGCTTAGTGGTAGCTGGTGGTGTTGGCGCTAATATTCATCTAAGAGGTTTTTTAGAAGAACAAATGAGCAAGTTGGGAGGTAAGGTGTTTTTCCCACCGCTTGTCCTTTGTACTGATAATGGTGCAATGATTGCTCATGCTGCAAGTGAACGAGTCAAAGCTGGTATGGTTGATTTAACTGATCGTAAATATAACACCCGCATCCGTACCCGCTGGGATTTGACCGAGATTTAGTATTAAGTTTAATTGGTTTTTTTGTGATTTTTTTTCTTTGAACCAAAGGTCGCGGGTTTAACAACTGCGGTCTTTGTACGGCCGATCTTACTCTCTTTTCCATTCATCAGGTTATTAATATTTTTTTTATGCTTGTAGAGCAACCAAGAGACGACAACTAAAATTGCAATAAACCAAGGCCATGCAAAGGTGCCACTGTTAACATTTAAAAATAAATAATAAATTGGTGCCATGACAGCGCTGATGATAGCAGCTAAAGAAGAGTACTTAAACAGTATAACCACAAGTAGCCAAGTGGCGATACAAATTAGACCTAGCAGGGGGCTAAGAGCCAATAATACACCCACGCCGGTTGCTACACCTTTTCCACCCTTGAATCCAAGCATGATCGAATAAACATGACCTAAAAATACAGCAATAGCAGCAATGGTGACTAGCCAAGCTGAAAGATGCCATTGGTCGACAACTTTTATTGCTACTAAGACGGTCACATAGCCCTTGAGAAGATCGCCTAACAGCGTGATAATTGCCGCTTTTTTATTACCACTGCGTAGAACGTTAGTAGCACCGGGATTGCCTGAACCATAACTCCGAGGGTCCTCAATATTAAGCAATTTAGAACTGATAATTGCAAAAGAAACTGAACCTATCAGGTAACCTATGACTGCAAAAATTAAGGCAAATAATAAAGAGGACATGCGTTTTAGACTCTCAAAGTGGTGAATAACGGTTTGTATTATATTGAAAAAAAATTGACAATCTGTATGTAATGATGAGAAAAATAATTTTCTAAGCCTTTTTCGAAGCGTTCAATGACAGAGAGCCGCTACAAGACTGTTATAATCTTTTAGTCTAAATTAATTACTGGACTTTTTGATGTCTATGAGAAAACATATTCTTCTTTCTAATGATGACGGTTACAGTGCAAGAGGTATAGAGGCTTTGTACGAAGCACTAAGTGAAATTGCTGATGTCACCGTTGTTGCGCCTGAAACTAATCATAGCGGGGCATCTAATTCATTAACCCTAAACCGCCCATTAGCTGTTCGTCAGGCAAAAAATGGTTTTAATTATGTTAATGGTACACCATCAGATTCAGTACACGTAGCTCTTACCGGTGTAGTTGATAGAAAGATTGATTTAGTTGTTGCCGGTATTAATAATGGTGCTAATTTAGGCGAGGATACGCTGTATTCAGGTACAGTTGCAGCTGCTACTGAGGGCTTCTTGTTTGGTTATCCAGCCATTGCTTTTTCTTTGGTAGAACGCGATTGGCCTCATTTGGATGCTGCGGCTGAAATTTGTCAATATATCGTCAAAAAACAGTTGACGGAGCCACGTCAGGAGCCGATGCTGTTAAGCGTTAATATCCCAGCTTTACCAAGTCACGATCCGAGTGATATCCGTATTACCCGTTTAGGTCGTCGCCATCCATCACAAGCCGTTGTACCAACGATAAGTCCGAATGGTGAAACCATGTATTGGATTGGTTCAGTGGGTAATGTCCGAGATTTTGCTGAAGACACGGATTTTGGTGCAATACAAAATGGTCATGTCGCAATCACACCACTGGATTTGGATTTAACACACCATGATGAAATTGACTTAACTCGACGCTGGATTAATCGTTAATAATTTTAGTTGTAATGACAAAAAACTCTTTAACATTCAGACCGCATTTGCGAGACAGGCAGATTAAGCGTGAAGCAACCAAACTCGAAGGGCTTGGAATGATTCGAAAGCCGGTTGTGTCGGCAGCCAATAGCAATACACGTATTTTATCGGGGAATCAGCGCTTAGGTGGCGGGACGATAAAAATATCTCGTCCATTAGAGCGAGCAAATAATCGTGTTTCTATGAATATTGGTCTCAACTCAACGCGTATGCGTGAGTCGATGGTTTATCGTTTACAGCAACACGGCATTAGTAATCAGGTGGTTTTGGAGGCAATGCTAGCGGTGCCTCGTCACGCTTTTGTAGACCAGGGGTTAGCTAGTCGTGCTTACGATGATGCCGCTTTACCAATTGGTTTTAAACAGACGATTTCTCAGCCCTATATTGTTGCACGTATGGTGTCTTTAGCGCTTGAAGGCTCAAGCAATAATAGGGTCTTGGAAATAGGGGCAGGGTGTGGTTATCAAACGGCAGTGCTTGCCGAGAGCTATCATCAGGTGTTTGCGATTGAGCGGATTCGTGGGCTTTACGAGTTGGGTTCAGAAAATTTAACTCATTTACCACACACCTCTCATATTCATTTGATCTATGGTGATGGTCTTAAGGGTCTACCAGAGTATGCCCCATTTGATGCGATAGTGATTGCCGCGGCAGGTTTAGAAATTCCTCAGGCGTTGTTGGAGCAATTAGCCATCGGTGGGCGTTTGATTGCTCCGGTCGGTGGTACTCGTCAGTATTTAGTTATGTTTGAAAGGGTTGGGCAGCAACGATGGGAGAGGCATGAGCTTGAAGAAACGCGTTTTGTACCGTTACTTTCAGGTATTCAGCCTTAATAAAAATTGTTACCCCCTACATAGATTTGATAGGCTACAATTAATTTAAAGTAGCGATTATTCGTTAGAAAGTTTTTTGATTTTTAAAAGTTCCTTAGTGAGAAGGTTTATTTGATGAATAGGAAAATATATACCGTCGGAGCAATATGTTTTTCAGCTTTATTAGCTGCTTGTGGTTCTAGTTCAAAAGCGCCGATTACATCAGCCGGTGGCGCTACAAGTTCGGCCGGTAGTTACGTGGTTCAGCGTGGTGATACCTTATATTCAATTGCGCGACGTCACGGTACGACGGTAGCCAATCTCTCAAGCCTTAATCGTATAACAGATCCTTCACAGTTAGAGGTTGGTCAGAGCTTGAGTATTCGTGGTGGCACAGCGTCAAGGCCTAGCAGTTCGGCGAGCACTGCGAGCGGAGCATCGACCTCAAGTGCTTCTCAGCCGGCTCGAGCTAGTGATGCAGCAGCAATTTCTTGGGACTGGCCAGTTCGTGGTAAGGTCATAACCCCGTTTTCTAACAGCACTCGAGGTGTTGATATTGGTGGTACCGTAGGTACACCGGTAAATGCAGCTGCTGATGGCACAGTATCGTATGTGGGTAATGGCTTACGTGGTCTTGGTAATTTAGTATTAGTTACGCATAGCAATGGCTTCATCACTGCGTATGCACACAATAGTCGTATTACTGTGCAGACTAATGAGCGCGTCAAAAAGGGTCAGAAAATTGCTGAACTAGGTGATAGCGATGCGGATTCTCCGCGTTTACATTTCCAAGTGCGCCGTAATGGTACGCCTGTAAATCCATTGTCCTATTTGCCTCAATAGTTTTCTTAGTGAATTGCCATGTCCCCACATCTTGTCTTTGACCTTGAAACAATTCCTGATGCTCACGGTATTCGCCAGTTGATGCAGCTGGATCCTGATTTATCAGATGCTGAGGTAGTTCAGTTAGCTCAGCAGCAGAGAATTGAGCAAACTGGCTCTGATTTTATGCCTTTACATCTACAGAAGATTGTAGCGATTGGTTGTGTTTTTAGAAATAAAAATGATTTCCATGTTAAGTGCTTAGGCGAGCCTGATGACGATGAGGCAGCCTTAATACGTAGTTTCTTTAAGGTCATTGATCACTATACGCCTACCTTAATTACATGGAACGGTTCCGGTTTTGATTTGCCTGTATTACATTACCGCGCCTTAATTCATGGCATATCCTCAAGACGTTATTGGGACAAGGGTCAGGATGATCGTGATTTTAAATTCAATAACTACTTGAGTCGTTATCACGATCGCCATGTTGATTTAATGGATGTGCTTGCTGGCTATACTTTCCGTGCTAATGCGCCACTGGATCAGCTTGCTAAGTTGTGCGGCTTCCCTGGTAAGTTAGGAATGGATGGTAGTCAGGTTTGGCCGGTCTGGTTAGAGGGTGGTATTGATGAGATACGAGCCTATTGTGAAACTGATGTTGTTAATACATGGTTGATGTACGTGCGTTATCAGTTACTGAGGTGTGATCTTGATCAAGAAGCTTACGATGAAGAGATTAAGTTTATCTATGACTCCCTGTCTGCCATGAAGGAACATGCGCCTTGGGCTGAGTACCTCGCTGAGTGGACCTTGTAATAGACTGAAATAAGTCAGAAAATTTTGAAATTTATTTGAAACTCCTACTGCGTTAAACTGTTTACAACGTTAACCCAGTAGGAGTTTTTACATGAAGGTCAATTCATTTTTAAAGGTATCTGCCATTGCTCTAGGTCTTTCATTAGCTAATGCCTCAATGGCCCAAACAGCAGCTGAGAATCAATCAACAGAAACAGTTACTCAACAGCGTGCTGATAAAACTGAGCGCGGTCATAGATTTCATCATGGTGAGCACTTTAGAGGCGGTAGTCATCACCCTCACATGAGGGGTGGAAATCACCATCGTAGTTTCAAAGGTGATGTTGGGCTTTTAGTTCCTGGTTATGGCCCTGTTAGCCAAGAGTTTGTTGATACTTTATTATTGTCTGACGATCAAAAAGCAAAAATTGCTGAGATTAAAGCTGATATCAAGCAAAAGATAGAAGAACGACGTGAGTCAAAACAGCATCCATTTGCTGCTGTTACTGAAGAGCGCGCTAAGCAGCTCGCCGATAAAAAGCTTGATCCAGAGGCAATGCTTAAAGAGCGTGAGAAAATTAAAGAGTCTATGGAAGAGCGCCGCGAAGAGTTCACGGAAGAGTGGCTCTCAGTATGGAATGATTTAAATGATGAGCAACAAACTAAAGTTGCCGGTTATTTCCAAGAGCAAGATGCCAAGCGCGTTGAAGGTGCCGAAAAGATAAAGGAGAAAAAACAGGAGCGTAAAGAGCGCACAGAGAAAAAGGCTGAACAAAAAGCTGAATAAGTAAATAAATAGATAATAGACTTCCCTTTAACGGTGTTAGTGATTGATTTCCTAGCGCCGTTTTTTATTGACTATGAATCTCAGGTAAAATAGCCGCTTAGCTTTATCAGGTGAGATATGTCAGAAATTTTAACGATCGAATCCATGGATCTTGAGGCGCGTGGTGTTGCGCGTCGCGATGGTAAGACGATTTTCGTCGTCGGTGCTTTGCCCGGAGAAACGGTTCAGGCCAATGTGTATAGAAAAAAGCCTTCTTATGAGATTGCTTTTGCTGAAAAAATCCTAGAGCCTTCACCATTGCGGGTAGAAGCACCTTGTCCTAACTATGCTATGTGTGGTGGCTGTGCTATGCAGCACTTGGAGCCTAAAGCTCAGGTTGCAATTAAACAAAGGGCCTTAGAGGATTGTTTTAAGGATATTGGTAGCTTAGAAATTCCGAATGTGCTGCCAGCTATTTATGGGCCAAGTTGGCAATATCGCTATCGAGCACGACTATCAGTACGCTATGTGCTTAAAAAAGGCGAGGTGCTTGTTGGCTTTAGAGAGCGCAAGGGTAGATATATTGCTGATATGACTGAGTGTTTAGTCCTGCCTAAAAGGGTATCGAATATGCTACCGGCTTTACGTATCCTGATTGGCTCTTTAAGTGTCAAAGATCGAGTGCCGCAAATTGAGGTTGCTGTTGGTGATGACGTCTTGGTATTGGTTTTACGTCATCTTGACCCTTTAAACGAAGAGGATATCAATAACTTAAAGCAATTTTCTACTGAATTCGGGGTAAGTTGGTGGTTACAGCCTGAAGGGCCGGATAGTGTTTATCCTTTAGAGACTGAGGATGAGGATAAGTTATCCTATAGCTTGCCACAATTCAATTTAAGAATGAGGTATAAGCCAGCTGATTTTACTCAAGTCAATCCATTTATTAATCGTGCAATGATTACTAGAGCCTTAGGTCTTTTAGGAGTTGAATCAGATGATAGAGTAGCTGATTTATTCTGTGGCTTAGGTAATTTCAGTTTGCCATTAGCAACACAAGCCAAAGAGGTTGTGGGGATTGAGGGTAGTGAAATTTTAACAGAACGTGCAACAGCAGCTGCTAAGGCGCATGGTTTAGAACAAACTGCCACTTTTTCTACCTTAGATTTATTTAAGGTGGATGTGGATTGGTTGCGTGGCTTAGGCTACTTTGAACGTATGCTGATTGACCCGCCGCGTGACGGCGCTATGGCTGTGTGTAATGCGTTGGTTAAGCTAAAGGCTGAAGAGCGACCTAAACGCATTGTTTATGTTTCCTGTGGCCCAACAAGCTTAGCGCGAGATGCTGATATTTTGGTTCATCAAGGCGGTTACCGTTTAATTAGTGCTGGAGTGGTGAATATGTTCCCACATACTGCGCATGTTGAGTCTATGGCTGTTTTTGAATATTGGCCAGGCGATCCCATTCCGGAGCCAATCGTTAAGGAGGTAGATAAGGTGGTTACTGGTTAACCCTCATTGTTGTTTTTAAATTATTGGTTGAGAAATTCTTAGTTGCTTGTAGTAGTTAGTATTGGCATGACTTAAGCAGTTATGAGCGTCTTAGCAATCACATAGCGATATTGTTTTGCGGTATACTCTTTTGAGTAAAAATGCAAATTATACGTTTGAGGTTTTAAGCTCAAAGTGGTTGAACGAAAAAAAATTCATACAAGGCAATTGACCATCGACTCTTATGAGAGGGAAGATGGTCTTTGGGATCTGGAAGCTAAATTAGTTGACTTCAAAAGCTATGATTTTACTAAGTCAAATGGTTCTGTCAGAAAAGCAGGGGAGGCTGTTCATGATATGACTATTTGTTTAACGGTAGAGGATAGTGGACTGATAGTTGATGCTAGCGTCCACTATGACGCAGCGCCGTATGGCGATGTCTGTCGATCTATTGAAGAGGCATATAAAGGCTTTATTGGCCTGCATCTATTAAGAGGCTTTCGTCACAAGGTTCGTGAGAAGTTTGCTAAAACTGAGGGCTGTACCCACATGAGTGAGTTATCGACATTAATTCCCACAGTTTTTGTTCAAAGTCTGTCACATAAGCGGATTAATAGTGCTGTTGATAGTGGTCGGCGCCCCTTTCAACTTGAAGGTTGTCATGCCTATTCTTTGGATTCCCCAGTTGTTAAAGAGTTTTACCCCCAATGGTATGTACGCAGTACAAACTAATGTGTAGTAAATTAAGTACTTTATTTAAATAAAGTTTTTTCAATATTTCTTATAGGTCATCTATGAATATTCATGAGTATCAAGGCAAGGAGCTATTAAGAAAGTTCGGCGTAAATGTACCTCGCGGTATTCCGGCTTTTACGGTAGAAGAGGCTGTTAAAGCAGCTGAAGAACTTGGCGGTCCAGTTTGGGTTGTTAAGGCACAAATTCATGCTGGCGGTCGTGGTAAAGGCGGTGGTGTTAAATTAGCTAAATCAGTTGATGAAGTGCGCGAACTAGCTACTGAGATTCTTGGCATGCAGTTGGTAACACACCAAACCGGTCCTGAGGGCCGTAAGGTTCAACGTCTTCTTATCGAAGAAGGTGCAGATATTAAAAAGGAGTATTACCTAGGTATCGTTACCGATCGCGGTACGCAAAAGAACGCTGTAATGGCGTCTAGCGAAGGCGGTATGGATATCGAGGAAGTTGCTGCTGAAACACCTGAAAAGCTTTTAAAGGTTTTTATTGATCCTGCGACTGGTTTAACTGTAGAAGATGCAGAGCAGTTAGCTCGTGGAATTGGTATTCCTGAGGAGTCTATTGCTGAAGCGGTAGATCAATTCCAGAAACTATACCAAGCTTACTGGGAAACAGATGCGTCATTAGCCGAGATTAATCCATTAATCTTAACCGGCGACGGTCATATCCGTGCTTTAGATGCCAAGTTCAACTTTGACTCTAATGCGTTATTCCGTCAACCTGAGATTGTTGCCTATCGCGACTTAGATGAAGAGGATCCTGCTGAGATTGAAGCGAGTAAGTTTGATCTAGCTTATATTCAGTTAGACGGCAATATCGGTTGTTTAGTTAATGGTGCAGGTCTTGCCATGGCGACTATGGATACTATTAAGCTATTTGGTGGTGACCCAGCCAATTTCTTAGACGTTGGTGGTGGTGCGACAGCTGAGAAAGTGACCGAAGCTTTTAAGATTATGTTGAAAAACGATGATGTTAAAGCAATTCTGGTCAATATTTTCGGTGGTATTATGCGTTGCGATGTTATCGCTGAAGGTGTTATCGCTGCGTGTAAAGCTGTTAACCTAGATGTGCCTCTTGTGGTTCGCATGAAAGGTACCAACGAAGAGCTAGGTAAAAAAATGTTAGCTGAGTCTGGCTTGCCGATTATTAGTGCCGATACGATGGCTGAAGCAGCAACTAAAGTTGTTGAAGCTGCCAAATAAGATAGAGGATTACAAATGTCAATTTTAATCAATAAAGATACTAAAGTTATTACTCAGGGGATTACAGGTAAGACTGGTCAGTACCACACACGTTTTAGTCGCGAGTATGCTAATGGTAAAGAAGCGTATGTTGCTGGTGTCAATCCGAAGCGTGTTGGTGAGGACTTTGAGGGTATTCCTATCTTCGGTACTGTACAAGACGCTAAAAACGAAACTGGTGCCAACGTATCTGTTATTTATGTACCGCCTGCGGGCGCGGCAGCAGCTATTTTAGAGGCTGTTGAGGCTGAGTTGGATTTAGTAATTTGTATTACTGAGGGTATTCCAGTTCGTGATATGTTAGAAGTTCGCAATAAAATGCGCGCGATGAACAGCAAAACTCACTTATTAGGCCCTAACTGCCCAGGTATCGTTGTGCCTGATGAGCTAAAAATCGGTATTATGCCTGCGCATATTCACCGCAAGGGTCGTATTGGTGTCGTTAGCCGTTCTGGTACGTTAACTTATGAAGCAGTTGCTCAGTTAACTGAGCTTGGTTTAGGCCAATCTGCAGCAGTTGGTATTGGTGGCGACCCAATTAACGGCCTTAAGCACATTGATGTGTTAAAAATGTTCAACGACGATCCTGATACTGATGCTGTTGTTATGATTGGTGAGATTGGTGGTCCTGATGAGGTTGAAGCAGCTCGTTGGGCTAAAGACAACATGACTAAACCTGTTGTAGGCTTTATTGCCGGTGTGACCGCACCCGCAGGTAAGCGTATGGGCCATGCTGGTGCGTTAATCTCTGGTGGTGATGATACCGCTGATGCTAAGTTAGCAGTGATGGAGGAGTGCGGTATTAAAACTACTCGCAACCCTTCAGAAATGGGTAAATTGCTTAAATCTATCCTTTAATGCTTTGAAGCCTTAGTTAAGCCCCTAGTTGTTAAAAAATGACTAGGGGCTTTTACTTTGTTTTTCTCAAAAAAAAGTAATTTATCTCCTCAATGAATTGTTTCGTTGAGTTATAATTTTTCTCTTATTTAGCGATAATCAGGAAAAAAAGGAACATGATTGAATTCATACAGATGATTCACTGGGGTGCAGTGTTTCAGATTATTTTAATTGATATTCTTCTTGGTGGTGATAATGCGATCATCATCGCGTTAGCGTGTCGTAATCTAGAAAAAAGTCAGCGTATTAAAGGTATTCTTTGGGGGACGGCAGGCGCAATTATTATGCGAGTGGTGTTAATCGCTTTCGCAATGTCACTGTTATTAATTCCTTACCTTAAAATTATTGGTGCTGTTTTATTATTGTGGATTGGTGTTAAGTTACTTGCTCCGCAAGATGAGGCGCATGACGTCAAGGCTAGTAGCAACGTGTGGGGTGCTGTTAAGACCATCCTAATTGCCGACTTAGTAATGAGTTTTGATAATGTTATCGCGATTGCTGGTGCTGCTCAAAATACAGCTGATCACCAGATGTTCTACGTGATCTTTGGTTTAGTCGTTAGTGTGCCAATTATCATTTGGGGTAGTTCTATCGTACTTAAATTAATTGACCGCTTCCCATGGATTGTTATTTTTGGTGCAGGTCTATTGGGTTGGATTGCTGGTAGTTTAATTGTTGGCGATGTGGCATTTAAAGACTATTTCTTTGAGGGTCAAGCAGCTCCTGCGCAGGTTAAGTATGCTGCAGAGATTATTGGTGCATTATTTGTTATTGGCTTTGGTTTACTTTTAGCAAAACGCCAAAAGAATAAATCTGCTGCTACTCAGATAGAGCAATAATCACTTAGATTTGTAGTTTAACTAACCACCATGTGTGTGACTTTGATATTATTTAAAGTCTAACCATGGTGGTTATTTATTTTAATTGTTAAGAATTTATCGAGAGTACATTGAATTTACCTGAAAAAATCGTTATTGCTACCCGCGCAAGTCGTTTAGCGCTTTGGCAGGCCACGTTTGTTCAAGAGGCTTTGCAAAATCAATATCCTGGACTAACTGTAGAGTTACTTAAAATGACGACTAAGGGTGACCAGATTATTGACCGCAGCTTATCCAAGATTGGCGGCAAGGGCCTCTTTGTTAAGGAGCTTGAGACGGCATTATTAGATGGTCGTGCTGATTTAGCAGTACACTCTCTCAAGGATGTGCCAATGGAGCTTTACGAGGAGTTTGCATTAAGCACAATTTTAAAGCGTGCTGATCCTCGCGATGCCTTTGTTTCTAATAAGTACGAGACTTTAGATGATTTGCCTGATGGTTCAGTGGTTGGAACTTCAAGTCTACGCCGTGAAGCACAAATTCGAGCTCTTTATCCTGCACTTGAGGTCCAGCCTTTGCGCGGCAATTTAGATACACGCTTAGGCAAGCTCGATGCCGGTGATTATGATGCCATTATTTTGGCCGCTTCTGGTTTGGAGCGCTTGGGTCTAGGAGAGCGTATTCGTTCACGTCTTTCTTTAGAGCAAAGTTTGCCCGCAGCAGGTCAAGGCGCGTTAGGTATTGAGGTGTTAGCTACGCGTGATGATATGAAGGAGTTATTGGCCTTTTTATCTTGCCATGAAACAACTGCTACAACTATTGCTGAGCGCGCAATTTCTCAGGCGCTTGGTGGTTCTTGTCAGGTGCCCATCGCAGCACATGCAATTGTGGAAGATAATCAGCTTTTTTTGAGAGCAATGGTTGCTTTACCGGATGGTAGTGAGAGTTTAGCTACTGAAATTCGCGGTGAGTTAGCTAATGCGCAGGAGCTTGGTGATCAGGCGGCTAAGGAGTTATTGACTCAAGGTGCTCAGCGTATTCTTGATGAAGCGCTAAAGCAGAGTGCGACACGAGAGTTTTAATTGGTAGTTGTTTATGCTGTTTGACCTGGTGATTAATACTCGACCCGCACATAAAAACTTAGAACTCCAAAAAGTGTTAACGGATTTTGAGGTTTTAAGTTTACCTGCATTGAGCTTAAGCGCATTAGACTTTGAGTTACCGGTAGATTGGCAAAACAATGATTTTATCTTTTTTGTAAGTCAGTTTGCGGTTGATAGCTTCTTTGCTAAGCTTGCCGCTGAGCAAATAGTTTGGCCGACTTCTTTGTATGCTGCAGCGGTTGGCCAGGTTTCTGCGGATGCTTTGATTGCCCATGGCGTAGAGCTGAATAAGGTCTTAGTGGCGACGAGTGGCGATTCAGATTCTGAGGCTTTTTTAGCCTGGTTTGAAGCAAATCATCAAGTGCCTGAGCGTGTTATGATTGTGCGTGCACAGCATGGACGTAATTGGCTAAATGAGCAGCTTCAACAACGAGATATTCAAACTACTTTTTTAGCAGTTTATCAACGAGGTCCAGCTATTTGGACTGAGCAACAAAAGCAACCCTTATTGGCTTTACTTGATAGAAAACCAAAGGCTCGTGTTTGTTGGTTATTAACGAGTTGTGAGAGTGTGGATGCGATTGTTCAGCAGTGGCTAGAGGAGCCTACGTTTAGTAAGCTCTGCTGGAGCCATGATTATTTAGTATTTCATCCTCGTATAGCAGAGCATTTAGAGCAAAAACAAGCTCAATATGCTCCTTCACTTGAAAGGGCGCTAAGCGTGCATCTGACACAGCCTGATAATACAAGCATCCTAGCAACGCTGAAAGGCGTTGAGTAAAGATAAGGGCATATAGCGTGAGTACAGCTATCAACCATTTCGTCTTGCTAGACGATATCAGTAATGGAAGGGCGACGCTATTAAGTGAGTTGCACAGTCATTTATGCTTGGCAGCCACTGATTTAACTGCATTAGATCTGGCTTTGCAAAGGGGCTGGAAGCAGGGCTTATATTCATTTCTTTATATTCCATATGAGTTTGGCGCTGAGCTAGTCAATGATGCCTTTAGCACATCTGCTACTCACAATTCTCAAATTCATATTTTTTGGTTTAAGCAAAAGCAGTTTTTAGCGGAAATTGAGATTAGCCAATTGTTAATGTCTTTTTCTATAGAAAGTGCAGGGATAGCAGAGCCTAAGCTTTCTATTAATGCAGAACAATATACGCAAAAAATTGCTACTATTCATGAGGCGATTAGTCGAGGTGATGTTTATCAGATTAATTTCACTTCTACCCTTGATTTTAAGGTCTATGGTCACCCCACAGCCTTATATCGTCGTTTACGTGAACGACAAGAGGTTCCTTATGCTGCACTAGCAAAGTTGCCATTCGCAGAGCAACCATGGTTACTTTGTTTCTCTCCTGAATTGTTTTTAGATATTCAAGCTAATGCTTTAATTAGAACTAAGCCAATGAAAGGGACTGCACCCATTCTCGATGATGGGGCTGACGAGCAGCGAGCTATCGATTTACAGAAAGATGTAAAAAATCGTGCGGAAAATCTGATGATTGTTGATTTGCTGCGAAATGATTTAGGTCGCATAGCATGCTCGGGTCAGGTCAAAGTTCCCGCTTTATTTGAGGTCAATCGATTTGGTTCTGTTTGGCAAATGACCAGTACCGTTGAAGCGAAAGTTCCTCCTTACAGCACTTTTTCATCGCTTTTAAAAGCCGCTTTCCCTTGCGGCTCAATTACCGGCGCACCTAAAAAAATGAGTATGCAGCTGATTAAAGAACTGGAACAAAGAGAGCGAGGTATTTATACAGGCAGCATAGGCCTAATTGAGGCTAATAGCGATGTTAGCGAGCTTGAGGCATTGTCTTTTCACGGTCAACTTAATGTAATGATTCGTAGCTTTCACTTGAGTGAAAAGGGCGATCATTTTCAAGCCTCTATGGGTGTAGGTTCAGGAATTGTGATTGATAGTAAAGCTAGTGATGAATACCATGAGTGTTTCTGGAAGGCCCGTTTTGTCTTAGGCTTGCAACCTGAATTTGCTATTTTTGAAACGATGCGATGGAATGATGGCGTTTGTGCGCTTTTTCAGCGACATAAAGATAGGCTGTTACGTTCGGCTAATGCTTTAGCTTATAGCGCATCGATGACGGAGATAGAGCAGGCTTTATCGACACTTATGGAGCAGTTGCCTAAGACCGGTCAATATCGATTGAAGATAGCTTTAGAGCCTATTGTTATGAGTAATGAGCTACTTGAAAGTGATTATGTTACGCAGATTAATCCAGAATTAAGGTTAGTGGCGTTTCTTACTGAATTGGACGAGTTACATCCAGAGCAATTACTTTTACTTAAAAATACAGCTATATTTCAGCCTACTTACTTGAGTCGTTATAAGACAAATCAACGTGTTGATTATGATACTGCTTTAAAAGAGGCGATTCAGTACGACGCTTTCGATCAATTGCTCTTTGATAAAGAAGGCTTTCTTTTGGAAGGTGCTAGAAGTAATGTTTTTATAAAGATTAATAGTCAGTGGTACACACCGAGTACTGATCTACCCATTTTGAATGGTGTTATGCGACAAGAGGTATTGGATAACTCGATTACTTATTTAAAGGCAGTAACAGTTATTGAAAAAAAGATAACCAGACAAGAACTGTTAGAGGCTCAGGAAATAGTTTTGAGCAATGCTCTACGAGGAGTTTTGAAGGTAAAACTGATGACAGTTTAAAGATGATCAATTTGGGGCTGAGTAATTCATGCTAAATTGCATTAATCGTTAATCATGACAATATGATTGGTATAGAGTAAAAAAGATAGTAAACTTTTACTTTAGCTAGATAATAGCCCTTAAAGAGCAGTACTAACGATAAAAATATATTCTGACATAGGTTAACAACTAATTCATCTGAAGGAAGATTAAATATGGCAAGAGGTCGTAATCGTAATAATCAGGGAGCTAATCATCCTGAGAATATTGATGATGCTGCTGATACAGAATTGCTTGAAAATGATGATCAAGTTGATAGTGAATTAAGTGATGAAGAGGAACAAGCAACAATGACTAAAGAACCGTCACAGCAAGATGACAATGAAGAAGTGGATGAGGTAGATGCAGTTGCAGTTGCTACTGACAAAGCTGTAGCTAAGAAAAAAAGTAATAATACTGTCTGGTACGGTGTTGGTGCTGTATTGGTAGCTGCTGCAGTTGCTGGTGTTTATTACTCTAATCAAAGTAATGACAGTGCAAATAACCCGAGCGTCACAAGTCAGGGTGCTGAGGTGGAAACTGCTCCGGCTACTGAATCAGAGATGCCAGAAACAGAAGAGCCGTTGACGACTCCGGAAGCTCCGGAGACGTCAACGAATCCTAAGGATACTCAACCATCATTAACTGCTACTGATGGCCCGACTGAGTCTGTAGGGCTAGCGAGCTCTGATGATGTCATTGAACATCATACTGGTAAAGAGTCCGGAGAAGAAGGGCAGGTGGTTTCAGTTTCTCCTACAGCCGATGAGGAATCAACATCTGTAGAAGATCGTCCTGCAGAGCTTAGTGCTATTGTTAGTCCAGAGGTAGGTATTGGTGCCTTTGAGCAAGAGGAGCTTGCTACTGGGGTGCAAACTCCTGAGGAGGTAACTTCTACAGATGAGCCAAATTCTGAAAAAGTTGAAGCTTCTGATATAGAAACTTCAGCTAATACTGTTGATACGACCATCGATACACGATCAGAGGATGATGTAGCCCCTACGCCAAGAGATACAGATGCTAAGACGTCAGAAAGTGGGTCTGAGTTACAAGAACAACAGCAATCAGAAACCTTAATTCATGATGAAACTCACATGCACACCCAAGCAATTGCCGCTGTGGAAGAGCAGGGAACTAAGGTCATCGAAGAGTTAGAGCGAGAATTCGAACTTCTTACAGCACGTCAGCAGCAAGAAATACGTCGCCTACAAGGGGAGTTGGCTGGCATGCAACAGCATTTGAAAGCTAATAATGAAAACGTTGACGGCCTTTTGTTAAATGATGTTTCTCGTTTGCTGCAGTCTGCAGAGAATGAGTTACGATTCAATGGTAATGTGGCAAATGCGGTATCTATTCTGACTGTTGCGCAACGTATTGCTGCTGAGTCAAAAAATGTAATGATTCATGGCTTAGTGGGTGCAATTGGTGCTGATATTGTTTCATTGAAATCCAGTGATTCTGCAACTATCGAGGATATGTTTAAGCAGGTACAGCAGCTTTCTAAGTTAATAGATATCTCTCCGTTAAATACACCTGACTACACTTCTCATACAAGCCTTATGTTGCCAAGTAAGGTCACAGCAGATACTACTACAGTTACAAGTATTGCGACTACTCCACAAGAGACTGAGGTGAGCACAACGGCTGCCGATGCTAAATGGTATGAGCGTACTTGGAATCAGACTAAGTCTTTAGCCAATATGACTTACGAAGCGATTGCTAGTGATTTGGGTGATTTAGTTAGAGTCGAGAAGCTTTCAGAGCCAGACTCAGGCCTGTTGTCAGCAGAGCAAGCTGGCATTATGCGTAATAACTTGAAGATGCAATTAGGTTTTGCGCAACAAGCCTTAATGAGTAGGCAGCAAGGTATTTGGCAAACGTCATTGAAGACCGTAGCTGATGCGGTGAATCAATACTTCAATCCAGAGGCTGCTGAAACTAAACAGGTGCAAGCGATGTTGACTGAACTATCGAAGTCTTCAGTACAGCCAGCAATGCCTGATATCTCTCATAGTCATAGGGCACTGTCAGAAACATATGAGCAGCTTCGTATTCAGCATTCTTTTCAGGAGTAGTTCATGAAAGCTGTGATTAAATTACTATTATTGATAGCGATTGCTGTGGCGGTAGGGATAGGCTTACAAGATACTACGGGTTATATTAGTCTTGTTATTAACGATGAGCGTCGTACTGTTAGTTTAGTTGTAGGCATATTATTCATCGTACTACTGTTTTTTATTGCCTATCTATTCGTGCGTATTCTATCTCGTATTTTAAATGCGCCTAAAGATATCGAAAATTGGCGTGATAAGCGTCGCACCCACCGTGATTTAGACCTTTTGGAGCGCGGCTGGATGGGCTGGCTAGAAGGGCGTGTTGATATTGCTGAAAAGGATTTTAACAAGTTACATAGCAAAACTCGCAGTGAACAACGTCAAGTGTTGGCGAGTTTGGCCGCGGCTAAAGCAGCTCATCAGGCTAATGATGAAATGAGGCGTGATGAGATGCTCGCATTGAGTTTAGACAAGGCAATGAGTTATCCCGAGCTGTTTGATGCTGCTGTGACTGTAAAAGCTGAGATTTTATTAGAGCAGCGTAAGAGTGACGAAGCGATTTTAATTTTAGAAAAACTTAACACAACACATCCTAATCAAATCCATATCCGTAAATTACTTTTAAGAGCATATAAGCAGGCAGGTCGTTTACGTGAGGTGATCAAGGAGGCGCGTTACCTTGATAAAAAGAAAAAGATTGATGCTAGCTATGCCAAGGGATTAATTGAAAGCTCTGCGACGACAATCATTTCTTCTCCTTCAGAATTGTTGTGGGAGTCAGTTTATGAGCAATTAAGTGCTGAAGAGCAGAGTAAACCGTCAATCGCTATAGCTGCTGCACGTCGTTATGCTGATAGAGGGGACTATAAGCAGGTGATGAAGGTGCTAGAAAAGGCTTATGAAACAGACTATGATAGTCAAATTCTCGATGAATATATTAGTCTGGATGTTAAGGAATATCAGTCTCAACATCTTGTCAAGGTGCAAAAGTGGCTTGAGAATGATCCAGAAAATCCTAGTTTATTACGTGCTGCCGGTCATTTATGTTTGTTAGAGCAACTTTGGGGGCAGGCTGAGCGCTATTTAAATAAGAGTTTAACGCTACAGGATGACCCGCGAACCCATGCTTTGCTAGGTACTTTGTATGATCGTTTATCTAAGCCTGAAGAGGCTCTTAAGCATTGGCGTTGTGGTTCTTCAGCAGTTATCCTGTTGCCAGGAGCTTCTGCCTTGCCATCAGCAGATACTAAAAACGACCCGTCGGGACCACCTGATATCAAGAGTTTAGACGGTCCTGAAGATCATTTCATTACGTCAAGATCAAAATTGCAGACTATTGATAAAGATGAATTAGCAGAAGAAAAAGCCTAAGCTTAGGCTTAGCTTGGTTTAATTTATTTGTAGATATTTTTAATTTAAATTCCAAACTATTTTTAAAAGGTAAATTATGAGCTTAGTAAATGTCCCTGCTGGTAGCAACCTACCTCAAGAGTTCAATGTTGTTATTGAAATTCCTATGAACTCAGATCCAATTAAGTATGAGGTGTGTGGTGATACTGGTGCTGTCTTAGTTGACCGTATCATGCTAGCAGCTATGCATTATCCGTTGAACTACGGTTATATTCCACAGACGCTATCTTTGGATGGAGATCCTGTCGATGTGTTAGTAAAAACACCATATCCTATACAGGCTGGTTCTGTGATTAAATGTCGTACCATCGGTGTGCTTGAAATGGAAGATGAAGCGGGTGTGGATGCTAAATTGATCGCTGTCCCAGTTGATAAGATTTATCCTGTGTATGCACCAATTAAATCAATTGAGGATTTACCAGAGCTAGAACGCGCTCAAATTAAACATTTCTTTGAACACTATAAGGATTTAGAATCAGGTAAATGGGTTAAAGTAACCGGTTGGAATAGTAAGGAAGTAGCTCAAAAAGAAATTAGCGCTAGTGTTGAGCGCTTTGAAGCAAATAAGTAGATTCAAATTATTAATTTAAAGGCTGTATCATTTAATTGGTACAGCCTTTTTTATTGATTTTAAACAAAATTTTTTGTAATAATATGTCGCATCTTAAGGCTATTAGTAATAGTATTGAATTCAATAGAGCGCTAAAATTCTTGTAATAGCTTTTACTGAGTGATGTTTATTTATTTTGAAGGATTATTATTATGAAATTAAAATTATCAATTGCTGCTTTATTTGCATCTGTAGCTCTAGTGGCTTGTGGTGATAGTGGGTCCTCTACTGAGGCGACAGTAGCTTCAAATGAATCAGTGACCTCAGCACCAGCTGAAGGTAATTCTAATATTCCTCAGACATGTGTTGATTACTTTGAGGCGGTTGAAAGTTTTGTTGCTCAGTATCCTGATGTGGGCGCTGCTTATCAATCAGCAATTGATCAAACTAAGGCGCAAATTGAAAGTGCTGAGGATGTAGAGATGGCTACTTATGAATCTACTTGTAAAACGGCATTGGACGAGTTTAACTCACAGATAGTAAATATGCCCCAATAATTTAATTGCTTCAGGCTGTAAACGATTTACAACAGAGGTGACGTTATGAAATTAAAAGCAGTTTTATCCATACTATTTTCATCATTTGCTTTAGTGGCTTGTGGGGAGGGGGATAACAACAGTAATAACGATCAGGACTCTAGAGTTCTTAATGCGCCAGCTAATGAAACTGAAGAGAGTGTTGATAAAGGGATTCCTGGTGCCGTAGAGCAGGCTAGTAATGATGAGAACCATTTATCACTTATTCCTCGCGAAGACTTGCCCAAAGAATGTCTAGAGTTTTTTCAAGAGCTTGAAAATCGTTTAGTGGAATTCCCGGAGACTGAAGGAGCTGTTAGGAATGTCGCTGAAGAGTTGAAAAGTTCTTTTGAGTCGATGGAAGGCAATTTAGAGCAATTTGCTCAAACTTGCCAAGATCGTTATGAAGACTTTAAACAGGCCAATGCTAAGTTAGATAAATAAAACAGCTGAAATGTTACTTCAGTGATTATATTAAATTACAAAAAAGACTGCGTAGTTCGCAGTCTTTTTTGTATTGTTAGGACGTGCTTAGGATAGCTTTGTCATTTGCTCTTTCACTTGGGTCAGTTGCTCACCAAACTTAATCACTCTTTCTTTTTCCTGTTCAACAACCGCCGGAGGAGCTTTTTGAACAAAGTTGGCATTGTTAAGCTTGCCTTGAGCCTTGCTTATTTCGTTTTGTAGGCGTTCGGCCTCTTTAGTTAAACGTGCTAACTCAGCTTCTTTGTCAATCTCTACCTTAAGCATTAGCTGGCTTTGGCCTAAGCTTTGCACTGGAAAACCTAGATCTGGTAACTCATCAACAATTTGGATTTCGCTTAGTTTAGCTAGCGCTTTTAAATAAGGTACGTAGCTAGTTAGTTTTTCAGTATCACCTACCGCCAATAACGGTACGCGCTCAGCAGGAGAAAGTTGCATTTCACCACGTAGAACGCGAATGGCTTCTACGTGTGCTTTCAAATCCTCAGCCTGAGCTATTGCAGCCTCATCAATCATCTGATTGTTCGCTTGTGGGTAGGGCCTGATACTAATTGATGTTTTTTGAGATTTTGCCATTACGCCGGCGGCTAAAGACACTTTCTGCCACAACTCTTCTGTAATGAATGGGATAATTGGGTGAGCAATACGTAACAACGATTCAAGTACATTAATTAGTGTGCGACGAGTACCTCGTTGCTGAGCTTCATTGCCATTTTGTAGTTGTACCTTGGCAATTTCTAAGTACCAGTCACAATAAATATCCCATACAAAATGATAAATAGCGTTGGCTAAAATATCAAATCGGTAGTCGCTGAAGGCTTTAGCGACTGTTTTTTTAAATTTGTGTAATTCACTGATAATCCAACGATCGGCAAAACTGAGTTCGAATTCGGATTTATCTAAGTTGTGACCTTCAACGTTCATCAATACAAATCGTGTTGCGTTCCAGAGCTTATTGCAGAAGTTGCGATAGCCACCGCATCGATTTAAGTCGAAGTTCATGTTACGGCCAGGTGTTGCATAAGCAGCCATGGTGAAGCGTAGCGCATCAGCACCATAGGCCTCGATGCCATCAGGAAAGTTTTTGCGAGTATTCTTCTCAATCTGAGTAGCTTGCTCAGGATTCATTAATCCTTGAGTGCGTTTCTTGATTAATGTTTCTAAATCAACACCATCAATTATATCTACTGGATCCAAAGTGTTTCCTTTGGATTTTGACATTTTTTGACCCTGAGCGTCTAAAATCAAACCATGGATATAGACTTCTTTGAAAGGAATTTGACCGGTTAGGTGCTTGCTCATCATGATCATGCGGGCAACCCAGAAGAAGATGATATCAAAGCCTGTCACTAATACATTTGAAGGCATGTAGCGACTGTAATCAGGTGTCTTTTCGGGCCACCCCATTGTGGTAAAAGGTACTAATCCTGATGAAAACCATGTGTCTAACACGTCATCATCACGTTTTAATGGACCCTCGATTCCCGCTTTTTTTGCTTGTTTAAGTGCTTCGCTTTCTGAGCGTGCTACAAAAACTTGGCCATCTTCACTGTACCAAGCTGGAATTTGATGACCCCACCAAAGTTGGCGAGAAATACACCAGTCTTGGATGTTGTTAAGCCATTGATTGTAGGTGTTGACCCAGTTTTCTGGGTGAAACTTAATCTCACCGCTACTGACAGCTTCAAGTGCAACCTCAGTGATGCTTTTACCAGGATTGAAGGTGCCTTCTGGTGCTGGTTTTGACATAGCAACAAACCATTGGTCTGTTAGCATTGGCTCTAATACAGTCTTAGTGCGATCGCCACGAGGAACCATAAGCTTGTGTGGCTTGATTTCTGCTAATAAATCTAATTCCTTAAGGGCATTCAGAACATTATTTCTAGCGACAAAGCGATCTAAACCTTGATATTCGATTGGTGCATTTTCATTGATTTTTGCATCGAGGGTGAGAATACTAATAGGCTCGAAATTGTGACGTTGGCCAACAGCGTAATCGTTAAAATCGTGAGCGGGAGTTACCTTGACAACACCAGTACCAAACTCCTTGTCAACATAGTCATCCGCAATAATAGGTATGATACGGTTAGAAATGGGTAAGATGACTTCCTTGCCTATCAGATGTTGGTAGCGTTCATCTTCGGGATGAATCATTACAGCGACATCGCCAAACATGGTTTCAGGACGAGTAGTGGCCACAGTTAAGTGAGTAATATCACCTGTTGGATTTGCTAATGGGTAGCGTATATGCCAAAGTAGGCCGTTTTCCTCGACGTTTTCGACTTCTAAATCAGAAACGGCAGTTCCTAGCATTGGATCCCAATTAACGAGGCGCTTGCCACGGTAAATTAATCCTTGCTCATATAAGCGCACAAAGGTTTCAATGACGCCTTTAGACATTCGTTCATCCATTGTGAAGTACTCGCGACTCCAGTCTGCTGATGAGCCTAAACGACGAAATTGGGACATCATGGTATTACCGGATTTTTCTTTCCAGTCCCAAACGCACTCAATAAATTTCTTACGTCCAAGATCGTGGCGAGAGATTTTTTGTGAATCTAATTGACGCTCGACGACAATTTGTGTAGCAATGCCCGCGTGGTCAGTGCCTGGGACAAATACAGTGTCACAGCCGAGCATACGGTGATAGCGGACTAAACTATCCATCACGGCTTGGTTGAATGCATGACCCATATGTAGAGTGCCAGTCACATTTGGTGGTGGGAATTGGATGGTATATGGCTTGCCACTTAAAGGTGAGCTTGTTTGGGTAAATTGACCTGCTTTGAAAATACCTAATTCATTCCATCTATCATACCAAGAAGACTCAATATTTTTAGGTTCAAAACTTTTAGCAAGTTCTTCACTAAGAGGGGTTTGATTCATTTTGTTACCGTTGTTAAATACTAAATTAATTCAAGTTTTATAAGACTATTAGTTTTTCTTATTTAATGCCTTATTTTAAGGTGTAAGAGCAACTGTTTGCATGGTAAAATGCTTGTTTGTATAAAACAGCTGAAATTCTCTTAAATAGTTTCTTATGTGTGAGTGAATTAGCCTATTGCTAGTAGCATAGTAGGGGTCGTTTTATACGGTATTTTAATTTAACTAAAATTTATTTTTGGAGCATGATATGGCCGTTGAGCGCACGTTATCTATTATTAAACCTGATGCAGTTGCTAAAAATGTTATCGGTGAGATCATTTCTCGTTTTGAAAAAGCGGATCTTAAAGTTATAGAAGCAAAAATGGTACAGCTTTCTCGCGAAGATGCAGAAGGTTTTTACGCAGTGCACAAAGAGCGTCCTTTCTTTAACGACTTAGTTGAATTCATGATTTCTGGTCCTGTTTTTGTTCAGGCACTAGAAGGTGAAAATGCGATTGCTAAAAATCGTGAACTGATGGGTGCTACAAACCCTAAAGAGGCGGCTCCTGGTACTATCCGTGCTGACTTTGCTGAAAGCATTGATGCTAACGCCGTTCATGGTTCTGACGCTCCCGAAACTGCTGCTGTTGAAATTGCATACTTCTTTGGCAAGTAATTTTTACTGTTTAAATGACTGATAAGCAAAATTTATTAGGATTAGACTTAGCTGCTCTGACTTCCGAATTACAGGAGGCAGGGCATAAGCCTTTCCGTGCTAAGCAGTTACTACGCTGGGTTCATCAGCGTAGTGAAGCTGATTTTTCCAATATGACCGATCTGGCTAAGGACTTTCGTGCTCAGTTGGAGGGTCGTTATTGTGTGCAGACTCTTAACGCCATTGTTGACAAAACCTCAAGTGACGGTACGCGTAAATGGCTGTTTGATGTTGGTAGTAATAATGCCATTGAGACTGTGTTTATTCCTGAAGACGATCGTGGAACTTTGTGTGTCTCCAGTCAGGCAGGTTGTACAGTAGCTTGTCCGTTCTGTTCAACTGGGTATCAGGGATTTAATCGTAATCTAAGCACAGCAGAGATTGTTTCTCAGCTTTGGTATGCCCGCTCTGAATTGCAAAAAAACCAAGCAACGGCTCGTATTGATGGCCAAATGCCAAGTGAGCCAGAGCGGGTGATTTCTAACGTTGTTATGATGGGTATGGGTGAGCCTCTATTAAATTATAAAGAGTTATTGCCAGCCTTGAGACTGATGCTTGATGACCACGCTTATGGCTTGTCACGACGTCGTGTAACTGTTTCTACCTCAGGCGTTGTTCCTATGATGGATCGTTTAGCAGAGGATTGTCCAGTTGCTTTAGCGGTATCTTTGCACGCACCGAATGATGAGTTGCGTGATAAGCTTGTTCCATTAAATAAAAAGTACCCTTTACGTGAGTTAATCGCCTCTTGTAATCGTTATTTAGAGTATGCTCCACGTGATTTTGTAACTTTTGAATATATTATGCTTGACGGTGTCAATGACAGTGACAAGCATGCAGACGAGCTGATTGAAATTTCAAAACAGGTTCGTTGCAAATTAAATTTAATCCCTTTTAATCCATTTCCGCAGTCAGGATTAAAGCGTTCTTCTAATAATCGTATTCGTGCATTTTCTGAGCGTTTGCAAAGTGCAGGTGTCGTTACCACTACTCGTAAAACGCGTGGAGATGATATTGATGCTGCCTGTGGTCAGTTAGCAGGCGATGTTAAAGATCGCACTAAGATCACGCAAAAACGACGCGATGATGAGATGATTCCAGTGGCTGATGGGGTAATTCCAATCTACGAGGTGCGCAAGTGAGCTCACAACAAGAAACACCTGATTTAACTATGGAGTCTGC
>CANROD010000019.1 GCA_947632105.1 uncultured Oligella sp.
TTTATAAGATTTTTTTAAGAGAGGCTGCTGACGTAATCGTCATAGCCAAACTCACGGACAACATGAATACTGCCGTCCACCTCCTTAATGGCAATGGCGGGCATATGAACACCATTGAACCAGTTCTTTTTGACCATGGTGTAGCCTGCAGCATCACCAATAGACAAACGATCGCCGACTTTTAAAGGGGCGTCAAAATTACCTTCGCCGAAAATATCACCAGCTAGACAGGTTTTGCCACAGATCTGATACTGATGTGTGCCACTTTTATTGCCAAGCGGTGCTGTTTCACGATAGATAAGTAAATCCAACATGTGTGCTTCGGTAGAGCTATCGATAATGGCTAGTTGCTTGCCATTAAAGGCAGTATCAAGCACGCTGACTTCAAGTGTGGTGGTGTTTTGTACGGTCGCTTCACCCGGTTCTAGATAGACTTGGATGCCGTAGGTGTCAGCAAAACGGCGTAAGCGCGCACAGAATTTTTCTAGATCGTAGCCAGGTGTGGTAAAGCTAATACCACCACCAAGACTAACCCATTTCAGTTGCTTTAAAATTGCGCCATAGCGCTCTTCAACCTGACTCAATAGCTCATCGAAACGGTTGAAATCTTCATTTTCACAATTGTTATGGATCATCACACCGTCAATACGATTAACCACTGATAAGATACGTTCGGGGTCACCTTCGCCCAAGCGGCTGAACTGACGGGCGGGATCGGCAAGATCATAATCAGAACTACTGATGCCCGGGTTTAGGCGTAGGCCAACAGGTTTGCCGTCTAGCTTGGATTCGTAACGTTCTAGCTGACTGATGGAGTTGAAAATAATTTTGTCGCTATTGGCTAGCACTTCATCTATTTCATGATCTGCAAAGGCCACGCTGTAAGCATGTGTTTCTCCACCGAATTTCTGGTAACCCAGTTTAACTTCGTACAGGGAAGAAGAGGTGGTGCCGTCCATATAGGGTTTCATCGTGTCGAATACTGACCATGTGGCGAAACACTTTAGGGCAAGTAGTAGTTTGGCACCGGAGTTTTTTCTGACGTAATCAATCACTTCTAAGTTACGTAGCAAAGCGGATTTATCAATCAGGTAATACGGAGTCTGGATCATTTAAGTTCTTGTTCCTTTTTTCTATTATCCTCAGCAGGAGGTTTTTTCTTATTGGATACATTGTCTGCCTTAAGGCAGTCAATCGCTATGGGTGACTGGTCGGGAAATGTCGCGACTAGCTCTATCTTGCCGCCCAAACTTTCAATATAGTTACTGATAGTGGAGAGAAGCATGTCGTGACGCTTTTCAAGACGAGAGATAGTGTCTTGTCCCACTCCCATGGTGTCAGACAGCTCTGTTTGAGTGAGCTTGTTCATCTTGCGAAGTTGTTTCAGCGTAGCGCGTTGCATATCGGATAGATTGCTTGCGCTATTATTGGTCGCAGACGAAGTGACTAGGTTGTCACGATTTTTTGCCATATGAATGCTCTTAATATGTATCGAAGGCCATATTATGCATTAAAACACATATGACTTCAAGGCCATATTTAGTCTTGTTTCATTTTTTTAACATTGAGTATCATAAATACAGAGAGAATAAAAATATAGCTTTATATTAGTACCAGTACTAGTATATTTATTTGTCTTGTTAAAATATCTCAAAGCACCGACAATAGATTCATAGAATTTTTTTGAGATTGGAGATTTACATGGCTAAAACATTGTATGACAAGCTGTGGGATGAGCACGTAGTGCATCAGCAAGAAGATGGTACCTGTATTTTGTACATCGACCGTCATCTATTGCATGAGGTGACTAGTCCTCAGGCCTTTGAGGGTTTGAAAATTGCTGGTCGCCAGCCTTGGCGCATTAGTGCTAACTTAGCTGTTGAAGATCACAACGTTCCTACCATCGATCGCGATAAGGGGATTGCTGATCCTATTTCAAAGCTACAGGTCGATACGCTTGAGAAAAACTGTACCGAGTATAAAATTGTCCGCTTCGGAATGGATGATATTCGTCAGGGTATCGTTCACGTGACCGGTCCCGAGCAGGGTGCTACATTGCCTGGCATGACAGTTGTTTGTGGTGACTCTCATACCAGTACGCACGGTGCTGTTGGCGCTTTAGCTTTTGGTATTGGTACTTCTGAGGTTGAGCATGTGTTAGCAACCCAGACCTTATTAAAGAAAAAAGATAAGAATATGCTAGTTAAGGTCGAGGGTAAATTGCCTTTTGGCTGTAGCGCTAAGGATGTGGTTCTACACGTGATTGGTGTTATTGGCACCGCAGGTGGTACGGGTCACGCGATTGAATTTGCGGGTAGCACCATTCGCGATTTGTCCGTAGAAGGTCGTATGACCATCTGTAATATGGCGATTGAAGCAGGTGCACGTTCAGGCATGGTTGCTGTTGATGATAAAACCATTGAGTACTTCAAGGGGCGTCCATACGCACCAACGGCTGAGCAGTGGGATGACGCAGTCGCTTACTGGAAGACGTTAGTATCTGATGAGGGTGCGCATTTTGATACAGTGGTAGAGATTGACGCAGCAGATATTCGCCCTCAGGTTACTTGGGGTACTTCACCTGAGATGGTGTTAAGTATTGAAGATAAGGTACCTAATCCTGTCGCTGAAACTGATTCAGTCAAGCGTTCTGGTATTGAGCGTGCTTTAGAGTATATGGGGCTTGACGCAGATACGCCGATCAATCAAATTAAAATTGATAAGGTCTTTATTGGTTCCTGTACTAACTCTCGCATTGAAGACTTGCGCGAAGCCGCCGCTGTGGCCAAGGGTCATAAAGTCGCTGACAATGTGATGTTAGCGATGGTCGTTCCTGGTTCTGGTTTGGTTAAGCAACAGGCTGAGCAAGAGGGCTTAGATAAGGTGTTCTTAGACGCCGGTTTTGAATGGCGCGATCCGGGTTGTTCTATGTGTTTAGCGATGAACGCTGACCGCTTAGAACCAGGTGAGCGTTGTGCCTCGACGTCAAACCGTAACTTTGAAGGTCGTCAGGGTAATGGCGGTCGTACCCACTTAGTAAGTCCGGCAATGGCTGCAGCTGCAGCTATTAATGGTCATTTTGTTGATGTTCGTCAGTTAGGAGTTTAGTCATGGATGCATTTACTATTCACAAGGGCTTAGCTGCTCCACTAGATCGTGCTAACGTCGACACAGATTTGATTATTCCAAAGCAGTTTTTAAAATCAATTAAGCGTAGTGGCTTTGGCCCAAACTTATTTGATGAGTTACGTTATTTGGATCATGGCGAACCAGGTATGGACAACTCTAAGCGCCCACTTAATCCTGATTTTGTGTTAAATAAAGAGCGTTATCAAGGTGCATCAGTACTATTGGCACGTGAGAACTTTGGTTGTGGTTCGAGTCGTGAGCATGCTCCTTGGGCACTTATGCAATATGGGTTTAAGGCGATTATTGCGCCGTCTTTTGCAGATATTTTCTTTAATAATAGCTTTAAAAATGGCTTGTTACCGATCATCTTGAGTGAAGATGAGGTCTCAAAGCTATTTGACGAGGTTAATGCTAATCCGGGTTATGAGCTGACGATTGATTTGGACAAGCAAGAAGTCGTTTCTCCATCTGGCGATACCTACCGTTTTGAAATTGACCAGTTTAGAAAGTACTGTCTACTCAATGGTCTTGATGATATTGGCTTAACCCTGCGTGAGGCTGATAAAATCAAAGCATATGAGGAAAAGCGTTTGGCTGATAAGCCTTGGCTTGCCAGAGTTGCTAACTAATTTTCCTAGTAGCATCTTTTCAAAGCAGCCTGTTAATATGGGCTGCTTTTTAACCCTTTAAATTAAAAAAGACATAGTCATGACGTATAAAGTAGCAGTGTTACCAGGTGATGGTATTGGCTCAGAAATTGTTGAGCAAGCAGTTCGCGTTCTTAACGCATTAAATTTAGATCTTGAGTTTGAGGAGGCACCGGTTGGTGGTGCAGCTTATGAGAGTGATGGTCATCCATTGCCTGAGCGTACCCTTGAGTTGGCAAAAAATGCTGACGCTATTTTATTTGGTGCGGTGGGCGATTGGAAGTACGACTCTTTAGAGCGTCACCTACGTCCAGAGCAAGCGATTTTAGGTCTACGTAAGGCACTTGGTTTATTTGCTAATTTACGTCCAGCTATTTTATATCCTGAGCTGGCGAACGCTTCATCATTAAAGCCTGAAATTGTTTCTGGTTTGGATTTGTTAATTGTTCGTGAGTTAACAGGCGATATTTATTTTGGTACACCACGTGGCGTGCGCAAAGCCGAAGATGGCCCATTTGAAGGCGAGGAAGAAGGCTTTGATACGATGCGTTATGCTGAGCCGGAAATTCGTCGCATTGCTAAAATTGCCTTTGATGCGGCTAAAAAACGTGGTGGTAAATTACTTAGCGTTGATAAAGCTAACGTACTTGAAACTTCTCAGTTTTGGCGCAATATCATGATCGATGAAAGTCGTGATTACCCAGAGGTTGAGCTTAGCCATATGTACGTAGATAATGCAGCTATGCAATTAGTTCGTGCACCAAAAGAGTTGGATGTCGTAGTAACTGGTAATTTATTTGGTGATATTTTATCGGATGAAGCGGCTATGCTAACAGGCTCTATCGGTATGCTGCCGTCAGCTTCTCTAAATGAAAAAGGTCAAGGTCTTTACGAGCCAAGCCACGGTTCAGCACCTGATATCGCGGGCCAAGATATTGCTAACCCATTAGCGCAGATTTTATCGGCTGCTATGATGCTACGCTATAGCTTTAACCTAGATGAGCCAGCACAAAAAATCGAAGATGCTGTTCGTCAGGTCCTAGCACAAGGCTACCGTACTGCCGATATTTATGAGGAAGGTACGCAAAAGGTTGGTACTAAGGCGATGGGTGATGCGGTCATTGCTGCGCTTAACGCGTAGTTGTCGCCGGTCATTTTTTATTAGTGGCAAGTATCACGATACTTTCTGTAATTAGAGGTAAAGTGATATTATTAAAAATTAGATTTAATATTTCTTTGTGAGTAAACTTATGTCAAAAGCAGTTGGTCTCGTCGGTTGGCGAGGCATGGTGGGTTCAGTCCTCATGCAGCGTATGCGTGATGAGGGTGATTTTAAACTGATTGAGCCAGTATTCTTCTCAACGAGCAATGCCGGTGGCGCTGCTCCGGCGTGGGCAGAGGGTGCTGGTCCTTTACAAGATGCATTTGATATTGATGCACTTAAAAAGTTACCCATTATTGTGACTGCTCAAGGTGGGGATTACACTAATGAGGTGTATCCAAAGCTTCGATCAGCTGGCTGGGATGGCATATGGATTGATGCGGCTAGTGCTTTACGTATGCAGGACCATGCGGTTATTGCGCTAGATCCTATCAATCGTGGTTTACTTGATGCCTCACTAGCCAATGGTGTTAAGGACTTCGTCGGTGGTAACTGTACTGTTAGCTGTATGTTAATGGGTGTTGGTGGCTTATTTAAGCACGACTTGGTCGAGTGGATGAGCAGCATGACTTATCAAGCGGCATCTGGCGGTGGTGCCAAGCATATGCGTGAGTTATTGACTCAGTTTGGTATCATTGGCAACTCGGTTAAGTCATTATTAGATGATCCAGCTTCTGCTATTTTAGACATTGATCGTCAGGTACTTGCAACTCAGCGCGATGAGAGCTTACCGCAAGCTAACTTCGGCGTACCGCTAGGTGGCAGCTTGATTCCTTGGATTGATAGTCAATTAGACAACGGTCAATCTCGCGAGGAGTGGAAGGCTCAGGCTGAGACTAATAAAATCTTAGGCCGTAGTGGTGATGAAATCGTTCCTATCGATGGTTTGTGTGTGCGTGTTGGTGCGATGCGTTGTCATAGCCAGGCCTTGACCTTTAAGCTTAAAAAGGATGTGCCGCTTGACGAGATCAACGACATCATCGCGGGTAGTAGCGAATGGGCTAAGTTTGTACCTAATGACCGCGACATCACAATGCGTGAATTAACGCCAGTAGCTGTTACCGGTACGCTGGATATTCCGGTTGGACGCGTCCGCAAACTAAATATGGGCCCAGACTATATCAGCGCTTTCACCGTTGGTGATCAGCTACTATGGGGCGCTGCTGAGCCTTTACGTCGTATGCTACGTATCGCACTTGGCGAAATGTAAGCAGTATTTGCTCAAAAGGTATTAAATAGATGGGATTACTGCAATTTCTCACGGATAATATTGCTATTCTCTTAGTGGCTTTCGTCCTATTGATAGCAGTGACCCTCGCTCTTGCTAATAAATTGATGGGGCCTAGCTCGGGGGCTGTCCCAGAGCTAGGTACTCAGCCTCCATTGGATCAGAGTCCAGCGGCTAAGGCCTTCAGAAAGCAGCTCAAAGAAATTAATTTGGACTTGGATAAAAGTTAATGGCTAAGCATCGTGTTGTCTTAGGTATTTCTTATCAGGGACAAAATTATTGTGGCTGGCAGGTGCAAGTCGATCGAGCCACTGTACAAGCTGAAGTCGAAGCGGCAATCAGTCAGTTTATTACCACACCAACGCAGATCGTTTGTGCAGGACGAACCGATACTGGTGTACATGCAATTAATCAAGTGGTGCATTTGGACACTGACGCGACACGGAGTGAAAACTCATGGGTGAGGGGGGTAAATAGCTTTTTATCACCCGATATTCGTATTAAATGGGCTAAGCATGTCGCGCCTGATTTCCATGCTCGTTTTGACGCTGAGGAGCGCACCTACCTCTATGTGTTGCGTAACCATCCCGTACAATCTGCTATTTTGCAGGGGCTAGTCGGTTGGTTTCACTTGCCTTTGGATCTTGAGCATATGCGGGAAGCGGCTCAGTACCTAGTGGGTCAGCATGATTTTACGAGTTTTAGATCATCGGAATGCCAGGCTCATTCGCCTATTCGTACGATTCATCATCTCCATATTAAGAAGCAAGGAAATCTCTTTATTTTTTCGATTAAGGGCAATGCTTTTTTACACCATATGGTGCGCAATATCATCGGCTCTTTGGTCTATGTTGGGAAGGGTAAATATCGCGCTGAGTATATGGGCGAGCTTTTAGCGCTCCGTGATCGTAAGTATGCAGCACCGACCTTTATGGCAGATGGTCTATACCTCTCGCATATTCATTACCCAGAAAAATCGGGTATTAATGAGTTAATACCCGAGCTTGATATGGAGGATGGTTTAAGCTATGTGCTGGATGCTTAGACTAGAGTCTCAAATACTTGCAAAGACATCTTAAAGCTCAACTAACTAATCCATTTTATCGATACGGTCAGCACGCGCTGAAGGGTTAGGATGTGAAGAGAACATACTTGAGTTATTACCACCGATAACCGCCAGTTTACGTAGTGCTGAGGCTGCTTCATCCTTGTTTTTACCTTGTTGTTTTAGTATTTTCAAACCATAGGCATCCGCCTCATACTCGTGAGATTGGGAGTATTGAGCATTAACAAGTTGATGGCCTAATTGACCAATCGCACCACTAGATAGAGAGCCAACCGCAGTTCCGCTAGATGAGAGAGCTTGTAAGGCCGCCGAACTCATCATATTGGCACGAGTTTGTTGCTTTGAGTGCCCCATCATAACGTGACCAATTTCGTGACCAATTACGTAGAGCAGTTCATCATCAGTCATTCGATCCATTAGACCACTATAGACGCGGACTCCTCCATTCGGTAGGGCAAAAGCGTTAACCTCATCGCTTAAATATACTTGATAATTTAATTGACGACCCTCGTATGATGTTAAGTTACGAGTGATCTTGTTTAAACGTTTGGTATAAGCACTGTTGGCAGGTGCTACCTTGTTTTCAGCATCAAGCTGCTGCTGCGCTCTAAGACCAAGTGCTGTAACATCACTGTCACTAATACTTGCGGCACTGGCAAGTGTTGAAGCTGCATCAACCATACCGGCAATATTCATTGTTTCACAAGCGCTCAGGCTTAAGCAAAGAGCTGCTGCTACTAAAACTTTTTTGGACATATCACACTACCTCACACGGTGTTAATCTTTACTCATTACATTTTACATATCGGATTTTTTTGCGCTACTAAGAGGCGTTCTGGTAAATTTGCCTATAGCTAATATACATAGCACAGTAAACTGTCATAAGTAATGATATAAAAATTAATTGAAGAATAAAAGCAAAAAACACCCCAGTTATGCCTATGCTCATCACAATAAGCATCAGGAGCCAAGTAGCAAAACCGATGATGATAAAACTGACGGCCATAGTAATAAAAGCAGCCATGTTACGTAAAACACCGATACAGGAAAAGACGATCGATTTAATCGTCTCTACGTTATTCCACAAAACCAAAGCGGGTACAAACCAATAAACCAAAGTCAATATGATGGAATTTATTACTGTCATGATAATGGCAATGGGATTAATGGAAGAAATGATGGCATGGTAGCTATCGGCGGTCATTTCTCCATTGCTACTTGCGGCAACAATATTTGGCACATCACTTTCGTTGATTAACGCAGGTGTCAAAAAGATATCTAGGATAAAGAAAACAACACCATAAATAAATCCTGCTATTAGCAAGGATTTAAGTAGTTTAAGGTCTTTAAAAGGTCTAAAGAGCTCATTCCAATCTAGCTTTTTATCCTCATAAATAAAATGAGTGCACATCAAAATAAAGGCAATATATACTGGCTGCACTAGGGCAACACTGAAAATACCCAAGATGCCGAGCAATTGCATACTAATAATCGTATTAAAATTCCACACAAAAGCTAGTGCAATAAATAGCGTCGGTCGTTTTTTGAAAATGGCGAAACCTTGTTTCAGCCAATTAAACCCAGCGCTAGCAGGAAGTTTTACAGCTTGCATGATTGTCCTTAACGTAGAGGTAAAGGCGGAATCTCGCCGTAGGTGCGTGACTTAAGAATACGCTCAAAATGTGTTGGGTCATGAGGCTTGAGACTTTGTGCAGGGCGTGGCAGGTAAAAGTCAAAGAGTCTTGAAGTCCAGAAGCGTAATGCGGCAGCTCTAAGAGCCACTGGCCAAAGTGCTCGTTCGGCATCAGTAAAAGGGCGTCCTTTATGATAGCTATTCAGCCAAGCGTCAACAAGTTCTGTGTTTAGCTCGCCACTATCACGATCAATACACCAATCATTGACAGCGACAGCCACATCAAATATCCAGCGGTCAACACCGGCAAAATAAAAGTCAATAACCCCTCCTAACGATGGATCCTCATACGTACCATCAAACAGTACATTGTCACGGAATAAATCGCAATGACATGGACCGCTGGGCATAAAGCGCCAAGTGTAGCCATTTTGAACTTCAATTTGTTCTTCTAAAGTACTCTCGTATAACGCCTGTAACTCGTCATTTAAAAAAGGCTTGATTTGCGAATAGGTTTCTTGCCACCAGCTTAGACCACGTAAATTAGCTTGATTGAGTGGTAGGTCGTATGCCGCTATATGCTGTCTAGCCTGCGCGCGAGCTACTATCTCACAATGCTTAGCACTAGGCTGAGCCTCCCAACCGCCATTCAGACGCAGCACAATGGCAATAGGCTTATCATTAAAGATGCCCCAAATAGTACCATCATTGCGTTTTTGCGGCATTGGCACAGCTTGTTTTTTAACACCTAAACCGTACATTAGGTCTAAATAAAAGGATATTTTCTCTGTAGTCAACACCTCAAAGAGGGTAAGAACATACTCGCCCTTAGATGTAGTCAAAAAATAATTAGTATTTTCAATACCCGCAGTAATGCCCTGCATGGAAACAAACTCACCTAGATCGTAATCTTGCAAAATTACCTGAGCTTCTTCAGGTGTTACTGGAGTAAAAACAGCCATAGAATTAATTAAATCTTATAAAGTATATGAATGATGGGTAAAATATAGACTTGAATGCTGATTTTACCAGTCTCCTCACTGAATTCCTAATAATCCAAGCCGTTGCGATTTAAATTTTATAACTGAGATTCTCAAGAATTATTATCATGGCCTTGAAGCGTCGTATTACCTATTTTCGTAAGCGGATCGTTCGTCGACCGTTATTTCACAGTCAAGCAATTATTTTGCTGTGGGCTGTGCTTATGGGGATAGTGGGTGCGTTGGCGACCTTGATTTTTTTTCGAGGAGTTCATTTGCTGCAAATGCTGATGATTGGTGAAACAGGCACCATCGATAGTGTGGTTTCTAGGTTTTCTACTTGGCAAGCTGTTCTTTACCCTTGCTTAGCGGGTTTAGTGGGCGGATTACTATTATCTTGGTCAGCGCGTATCAAGACGGATACAAACTCTGATTATATGGAGGCGGTGGCACTGGGCGACGGTCGCCTCTCGATCAAGCAGGGTGTACTGCGTATTCTGTCATCTATGGCGGTGATTACTTCTGGTTTCTCCATGGGGCGAGAAGGCCCCATGATACATATGGGCGCTATGCTGTCGTCTGTTATTGGGCGCTTTTTCTTTATGGATGCTAAGCGTCTGCGATTGGTTGTCGCTTGCGGTGCCGCGGGTGCGGTCTCGGCAGCCTATCATACACCGATTGCAGGTGCGTTATTTGTCGCTGAAATTGTGGTGGGTAGTATGTCAATGGTCATCGTTGGACCTTTATTAATCGCTGCTATGTCGGCACACTTGACGACCCGCTTTTTTAATAGCCACTTTTTATTATATGAAATACAGATTGATATTTCATTGACCGCTGAATTAGTTGTTTGTGCTATTATCGTTGGTGTTTTTGCTGGTATTTTGTCGCCGTTTTTTTTAAGAGCACTTGATTGGTGTAAAAGAGGTATCAAGTTAGTTCCACTACCTTTAGCGGTTCGTATGGCTATTGCAGGCTTAATTGTTGGTTTGTTTTTACTCTATGATCCGCGATTAGCGGGTAATGGTGACTCGATTGTCTCGACCTTTATTCATGGAGAATCTTGGACTTGGCAGTTTTTAATTCTTTTTTTATTACTTAAAGTTGCTGTTACCTTAGTATCGGTAGGTGCCGGTGCAGTGGGTGGTGTAATTACACCAATTATGTTTATTGGCGCAGCAGTGGCCCTATTAATACTCAAAACTGCAGTGATTATCTTTCCCACATTAGCGCCTTATAGTCCAGTCTTTGCTATTTTAGGGATGGGAGCTTTTTTATCAGCTGCTTCTAGTGCTCCTTTAATGGCCATTATTATGATGATTGAAATGTCACATAATCAGTCCATCGTGGTGCCTGTGGTTTTTGCTTGTGTTGTTGCCAGTTTCTTAGCACGACAATTTAATGGTCTAGTGATGTTTAATGTGACGACTAACCGTGAGGAGGATATGCGTCTACGTCATCGTTTGGGTAATGTTCGTATTGAGCAATTAATTAATAAAAGCCCAGAAAATATTATTCGCAGCGACAAGTTGGTTGGTGAGGCTATTGACCTATTTACTGAGCTTAGTGTGCGTTATCTTTATGTTATCAATGAGGATAATGAGTTCTTAGGCGTATTGGCTCATCGGGATATTACACGCAGTTTACTCGGTGCGGTTAACCTGGATGAACCGATACCAGTGCATTTAATTTCGCGTACTTATTTGGAGCCTTTGCGTGCAGGAATGACCTTGGATGAGGTGCAAGATGAATTCGTCACTTATAATGGTGAGCGTCTTCCCGTGTTAGATTTTGCCGAACCACCTCATTTGCTAGGGGTCGTTTACAAATCAGATGTGCTTCGTCGATATAGCGAGATTAAAAAATCCATCGACAAGACCAGTGAAGTTAAATTAAACCCATTTATTCGTTATTAATTTTTATCTATGACATCACTTTACGAGTCGCCCGATCAGCCCTGGCGTTTATCAATTGCTCCTATGCTGGATGTAACGGATAGGCATGCCCGTTATGTTTACCGTTTATTAGCACCAAAAGCTTTGCTCTATACTGAGATGGTGACGACGGGGGCTTTGATTCACGGTGATGTTAAACGTCATCTTCAATTCAATAGCGAGGAGCATCCGGTCGCTTTGCAGCTTGGTGGTAGTGAACCAGAGGACTTAGCTCATTGTGCTAGACTAGGCGAGCAGTGGGGTTATGATGAGATTAATCTTAACTGTGGTTGTCCCTCAGAACGCGTACAAAGAGGAGCTTTTGGTGCTTGTTTGATGGCTGAGGTCGATTTAGTTGCTGATTGCCTAAAGGCCATGCAGGATGCTGTTACGGTGCCAGTAACGGTCAAGCATCGTCTGGGTTTAGATTACAGTGATGATTATGGCTTTGTACGTGATTTTGTCGGTACATTAATAGAAAAAAGTGATACTTGCGTTTTTATCGCCCATGCTCGTAATGCTGTTTTAAAGGGTTTATCGCCTAAAGATAATCGTGAGATTCCACCTTTACGGTATGAATGGGTTACTCAACTCACTAAGGATTTTCCAGAAGCTCGTTTTATTTTAAATGGCGGCTTAGGTGAGGTTGCGCAAATGCACGAACAAGCACAGGTATTTGCGGGTATCATGGTCGGTCGTGCGGCTTGGCACGAACCTTATCGTATCAGAGAAATTAGTCAATTGCTGTGGCCTGATACCGAGCATTTAGCAATTGATGAGATAATTCAGCTAGTCTTTGAGTATGCCATTCGACAATTACAAGAAGGTGTACCATTACGTTTTGTGATGAAGCCTTTGCTTGGTTTATTTAACGGTCAAAAGGGTGCACGGCTATGGCGCCAATCTCTATCTAATGCTCAGGAACTAGCAAAAGCAGACCCCAATCTACTGCTTAAATCCTATGAAGTTTTCAAAGATATGTCAAAGCCAGTGACATCAAATCATACACAACAAAGCAGTATCTGACGCTCATTTTTTTCTGATTGTCAATAATAAAAAAACATCTTTTTAATAAATCCTTTATCACTTGATTTTAGAGCTGATTTGGATTTTAATACTACATATTGACTGTAGGTCATTATTTTTAACTATATATAGACTTTTTGGTTTTGTTTGGTCTAATGGCGGAACAAGCCCAAAAAGCCCGTTTTCAAAGGGATCTTCATGAATAAAGCTCTGTTAGTAACGAAGCGAGATGGTCGTCAAGAACCGCTTGATCTAGATAAAATTCACCGTGTATTAGATTGGGCCGCGGATGGTTTAGATCATATCTCAGTTTCTCAGGTTGAGTTACGGTCACAAATTCAGTTTTATGACGGTATTAAGACCGAGCATATTCACGAAACAGTTATTAAAGCCGCTGCTGATTTGATTTCAGAGCAAACACCAGATTATCAGTTTATGGCTGCACGCTTGGCTATTTTCCATTTACGTAAAAAGGCTTATGGTGAGTTTGAACCGCCTAAACTTTACGATCATGTAAAAAAGCTTGTTGAACTTAATAAATACGATCGCCATCTGCTTGAGGATTACTCCGAGGAGGAGTTTAATCAAATGGACTCTTTCCTAGAGCATGAGCGCGATTTAAGTTTTGCTTATGCTGCAGTTAATCAGCTGGAAGGTAAGTACTTGATCCAAAACCGGGTTACCGGTGAAATTTTCGAGAGTCCGCAATTCCTCTATATCCTTGTAGCTGCCTGCTTATTCTCTAAGTATCCTAACGAGACTCGTTTGCAATATGTTAAGGACTTCTATGACGCTACCTCGACCTTTAAAATTTCTTTGCCAACGCCGATTATGGCTGGTGTGCGTACACCAACCCGTCAATTCAGCTCATGCGTTTTAATTGAATGTGATGATAGCTTAGACTCTATCAATGCGACTAGCGCAGCTATTGTACGCTATGTTTCTCAGCGTGCTGGTATTGGCATTAATGCAGGTCGTATTCGTGCAGTTGGTAGCGCAATTCGCGGTGGTGAGGCACAGCATACCGGTTGTATACCTTTTTATAAGCACTTCCAAACAGCAGTTAAATGCTGCTCTCAAGGTGGTGTACGCGGTGGCGCAGCGACTTTATTCTATCCAATGTGGCATCTAGAGGTAGAGTCGTTATTAGTGCTTAAAAATAACCGTGGCGTCGAGGAAAATCGTGTACGTCATATGGACTACGGTGTGCAGATTAACCGCTTGTTATATCAGAGACTAATCAAGGGTCAATATATTACCTTGTTCTCTCCGTCTGATGTGCCGGGTTTATATGATGCATTTTTTGCAGATCAAGATGAGTTTGAACGCCTGTATACTCAGTATGAGCAGGATGAATCTATCCGTAAGCGTAGTGTTAAAGCAGCTGAACTCTTTTCGTTAATGATGCAAGAGCGAGCTGGTACGGGTCGTATCTATATTCAAAACGTTGACCATTGCAATACGCATAGCCCATTTGATCCATCTGTAGCTCCTGTACGTCAGTCAAACCTATGTCTAGAGATCGCTTTACCAACGAAGCCATTAAATGATATTAACGATGAGAATGGCGAGATTGCTTTATGTACTTTGTCAGCCTTTAACCTTGGTGCACTTGAGTCTTTAGATGAGCTAGAGCATTTGGCTGATTTAATTGTACGAGCCTTGGATGCTTTGCTTGATTACCAGGATTATCCGATTAAAGCAGCTGAAATTGCGACAATGAATCGTCGTACCTTAGGTGTCGGTGTTATTAACTATGCTTATTTTTTAGCAAAAAATAATGCCCGTTACTCTGATGGTAGTGGTAATGGTCTTACACATCGTACCTTTGAAGCTATTCAGTATTACTTGTTAAAAGCGTCAATGAACCTCTCTAAAGAGTATGGTCCTTGCTTAGCATTTAACGAGACTACTTACGCTAAGGGTGTTTTGCCAATCGATACGTACAAAAAGGATATTGATGTTTTCTGTCAAGAGCCTTTATTACTAGATTGGGAAGCGTTACGCAGTGACATTAAAGAGCATGGTTTACGTAATTCAACACTAACAGCCTTGATGCCTTCTGAGACATCAAGTCAAATTTCTAATGCGACGAATGGTATTGAACCGCCGCGCGGATTAATCACTGTGAAGGCTTCTAAAGATGGTGTTTTACGTCAGGTTGTACCTGAGTATCAACGCCTAAGAGGGCAGTACGAGACACTTTGGAATATGCCTTCTAACGATGGTTACTTACGCCTAGTCGGTATTATGCAAAAGTTTGTTGATCAAGCTATTTCTGCCAATACCAATTATGATCCATCACGTTTCCCAAGCAGTAAGGTGCCGATGAGTGAGTTACTTAAAGACTTATTAAGTGCTTATAAGTATGGCTTAAAAACCCTTTACTATCACAATACCCGTGATGGTGCACAGGATGATCAAGGTGACTTAGTCAATTTAGCTGATGCACCGGATGATTGCGAAAGCGGTGCTTGCAAGATTTAATTTTTTGCACTTAGGTTATTGATTTAATTAATAACCTAAGTTCTTTTCACTAGTTTTATATAAGAAGCTTTTATGTTATATAGTACTTTTAATGAAACCCCAAATAATGCCTTAAAAGAGCCTATGTTCTTTGGTCAAAGCGTCAACGTTGCACGCTATGACCAACAAAAGTTTGAGGTATTTGAAAAACTGATCGAGAAGCAGCTATCTTTCTTCTGGCGCCCAGAAGAGGTTGATGTATCACAAGACCGAATCGACTACGCTAAATTACCAGAGCATGAAAAGCATATTTTCATCTCAAACTTAAAGTATCAAACATTACTTGATTCAATTCAAGGTCGCAGCCCTAACGTAGCGCTGTTACCTATAGTTTCTTTACCTGAGTTAGAAACGTGGATTGAGACTTGGTCTTTCTCTGAAACAATCCACTCACGTTCTTATACGCATATTATTCGTAATATTCTTAATGACCCTTCAGTGGTTTTTGATGATATCGTTGTCAATAAGCATATTTTAGAACGTGCTCGTGATATCTCTAAGTATTACGATGATTTAATCCGCTCAGTATCGCTATATCAGTTACTAGGTGAGGGGACTCATACGATTAACGGTAAAACTGAGCAGGTTAGTCTAAGAGAGCTTAAGAAGAAGCTTTACTTATGCTTGATGTCTGTAAATATTCTTGAGGCGATTCGTTTCTATGTGAGTTTTGCTTGCTCTTTTGCTTTTGCAGAAAGAAAGTTGATGGAGGGTAATGCCAAAATCATCAAGCTAATTGCTCGTGATGAGGCATTGCACTTAGTCAGTACTCAACATATGCTGAATATTATGCGCAATGGTCAAGACGATCCTGAGATGGTTGAAATCGCCAAAGAGCTTGAACAAGATTGTTTTGAAATGTTTAGGGACTCCGCTGAGCAAGAAAAAGAATGGGCTGGTTATTTATTCAAAGACGGTTCTATGATCGGTCTTAACCGTGATATTTTATGCAAATACGTTGAGTATATTACTAACTCACGTATGGCTGCAGTTGGTCTTAAGCCTGCATTTGAAGGGGCTAATCAAAATCCTATTCCTTGGATTAACTCTTGGTTATCGTCTGATAATGTTCAGGTTGCTCCGCAAGAAGTAGAAATCAGTTCTTATTTGATTGGTCAGATTGACTCTGATATTAATCCGGATGATTTGTCTGGATTTGAACTATGAGTCGGGTTTTTACTTGGGACGGTAGCTTTGAGTTACTCAATGATGAGACGATGCTTGAGGGATTGGAACGACAAGGCTATGAGGTTGAGTATCAATGCCGTTCTGGTTATTGTGGTTCGTGTCGCACAACCTTACTTGATGGTGAGGTTGAGTATATTACCACGCCGCTAGCCTATGTAAATCCGGGTGAGATCTTACCTTGCTGCTGCCGGCCAGTGGCTGAAGCAAGAGTAGATGTTGAGGTAATTGGTAGTCATAAAAAACGTCAACCAGAGGCTACCGAGAATATCGAACAGTATTTCGAAAAGCTGTTTTGATATGATGATTTAGCTGTTCAATAGAAAAGCTCAAATACGACTAGTTATTTGAGCTTTTTTGCTATATGTGCCAGCTATAAGTTATTAGTAACTTTTACGCTAATTTTGTAACGTTCTGTACATTATTTATTTGAGAAAGTAGCCTATAATAAACTTCTGTATCTTCATTAGGGTAGGAGAAAGAGACGTTATGGTGTTAGAAAATAAACTGGCGCAATGGGCAGGTAGTGTTCGTGAACAGTTCAATATACCCGCTCGACTCGTTCTGTGGGGAGGTCAGGAAATTAACTTTGGGGAGTTTATCACTCCGCAAGTCACGATAAAGGTCAATAATATATCAGCCGCCCCTTTATTGCTTGATCCAAATTTAGCCAATTTAGCTGAGGCTTATATCAAAGGTAAAATTGATGTTGAGGGTACGATTACTGATATTATCAATATTAGTTTTGCGCTAGCACGCAGTGCTCCAAAACAGCGTAGTAAACTAGCACGAATGGCAGGCTATTTTAATCATAGTAAGTCCAGCGTTCGAGAGTCCATTCAGTATCATTATGATGTGTCAAATGAGTTTTATCAGCTTTGGCTAGACGAGAATATGGTTTATTCTTGTGGCTATTTTGAAAATGGTGATGAGGATCTCACGACAGCACAGCTTAAAAAGATAGATTATATTCTGACTAAGATCCAGGTTAAACCAGGTCATCGTCTACTGGATATTGGCTGCGGTTGGGGGGCATTAGTACTCCGTGCAGCGAGCAAATTTGGAGCACGCTGTGTAGGTGTTACGCTGTCTCAAAATCAATACGAATTAGCGACGGAAAGGGTAAGGGCTGCAGGTTTGAGCAATCAAATTGATATTCGCTTAGAGGATTTCCGTGATGTTAAAGGGCAGTTTGAGCGAATCAGTAGTGTTGGTATGTTTGAACATGTGGGCAAGGCCAATCTACCCAATTATTTTTTACGTGTACGCGAGTTACTGACTGATGATGGTATTGCCATGAATCATGGTATCACCTCAACAGAAGCCGATAGTGATGGAAATTCTCTTGGGGGTCGCGAATTTATTGATCGCTATGTCTTTCCTAATGGTGAATTACCACATATTAGCTTGGCACTTGAGGCGGCACAACGTGGTGGTTTAGAGGCTGTCGATGTTGAGAGTTTACGCCGTCATTATGCAAAGACTTTGAATATTTGGACGCAAAATTTTGAGGAGCATGGAGCAGAGCTATCTAAGTTAGTTGATGAAGAAACATTTCGTATCTGGCGTGTCTACCTAGCAGGATGTGCCTATACCTTTGAGCATGATGATGCGTCGATCTATCAGATAGTTTGTCGTAAAGCAGGTCGTTCTGCGCAGGACTTACCTTGGTCTCGTCGTTATATGTACAGTGACAAATAACTAAAGGCTAACTTAAAACTAATCGGGTGGCTGAATATCAGCCTGCCCGATATTAGTACAGCGAGCTAACGGGGACAACCTCATTGTCAAAAATGCGTTGCAATATATCGTGAAGCTTCTCATCGTTTAGCACCTCATCCATTTGCTGATTAAAGACAAACAAATCCACTAGAGGTTTAATTGGGTAACTATCATCACAAATTAATGCCCATATTGCACCTCGTCCATCAGCACTACGCATCACATACCCAAGATCATTGAGTGTTTCTAAAACATAATTGATATTGTCATAACTACTGGGTATTAAGGTCAGTAACTGCGCTTCACTCAGGCCGATCTTATGCAATTTTCTATTTTCGTACAAAGCTCTTAAGACGTTGACCGCTAATAGTAAACGGGTTCCGGAAAGATTATCATGGGTAATAATGCCACGACGAATTTGCGGCATAAGCGATACAATATAGGCGCCTAACAAAACCAATAACCAAGAGATATATACCCAAATTAAGAAGATAGGTAATATGGCAAAAGTACCATAAATTAGCGTATAGGTATGAAAATAGCTCAAATATAACGTAAAACCTAGACGCATGATTTCAGCAAAAATAGCTGTAAAAAAGCCCCCGATCATCGCATCTTTAAAATTAATTCGGCGGTTAGGGACTATAAAATACAGTAGACTCATCAAGAAACCGGAGAAAAGTACCGGCACAATAAAACTTAAAAGACTTTTTAAAAAGGAAAACTCTGAACCGATTATTTCTTGTAAAACTGTAGCACTAGCCCAAAGGCTAAGCGCTAAGGCAAAAGGTCCTAGCGATAAGATTGCCCAATAAATTAAAATACGCTGTAAAATAGGACGAAATTTTTTGACTTGAAATATTTGATTTAACGCTCTTTCAATCGTCATCATTAACATAATTGAGGTAACAACCAAAAATACACTTCCTACGGCAGTCAGCCCTGAAGCAGCATCAGCAAAGGTATTTAAGTAACTTAAGACCTGTCCGGAAATGTTTTCTGGAAACAGACTATCCGTCAGAAATTTATCCAAGTAGTATTTGAAGTCATTAAAAATTGGAAAGGCAGTAAATAATGACAAAACCACGGCTAACAGGGGGACTGCTGATGTAATCGAAGTATATGAAAGGCTAGCTGCTTTACTCGTTAAACCCTCATTAATTAGTCTAGAAATAGCAAACATCAGGACGTCTTTATAAAAAGACCAATCACCTAAAGAGTTTCTATGGTTTTTAATGAAAATACGATTAGTCGAATCGTTGTCGTCAGATCCTTGCAACTGCTTTTTGTTCATTGTCGGTCGACCCATTAATTAAGTGATTACAGACGCTAGTGTTTCTGAGTAGCTTTGTAAAAAAGATATAGCATACAATAGCATGTTGATACATGACAAGCTTCGTACTATGACAACGGTTTCTTTAAACCCCCTTTATCGTTACCTTGCATTTATTTGCACTGTTTTACTCATCATTCTCTGTGTACTTTGGGAGTTGGTCTTAGCACCAGTAATTCCAGGTGGTTCACTTATGGCGCTAAAAGCATTGCCTCTTGTTTTTCCATTGGTCGGTTTATGGCGCGGTAATCTATACACCATGCAGTGGACCTCGATGTTAATTTTACTCTATTTGATGGAAGGGATCGTACGTTGGTATAGTGACCCATCAGAATTGTCCCGCTACTTAGGAATGATTGAAACGATCCTTTCAATGATTATTTTTTATGTGTTGATCATGTACTTGCGTCCGGCTAAAAAGCTAGCTAAGCAACGTAAAAAATCCGGTCTATAACGAATTAGGCAGATTACTATGAAATCACTACAAGTCAGCAATTCTTTTGCTGAACTATCTCCAGAGTTTTTTACCCGTCTCCAGACGCAAGGGTTACGGCATGATGTCAAATTATTGCATGTTAACCCGCGAGTTACTAAGCTCTTAGACATCAGTCCAACTATATGTGAGAGTCCTGAGTTTTTAGAGATCATGTCGGGACAGGCAGGTTTGCCTGGTGGAGTTACTTTATCTGCGGTCTACAGTGGTCATCAATTTGGTGTCTGGGCAGGTCAGTTAGGGGATGGTCGTGCTCATTTACTGGGTGCGATTAAGTCGAGTTCATCAGATGTGCCTTGGGAACTCCAATTAAAGGGTGCAGGTTTAACGCCTTATTCACGCATGGGCGATGGCAGGGCGGTATTACGTTCAAGTATTCGTGAGTATCTAGCAAGCGCTGCTATGGATGGCTTGAATATTCCTACCACGCTAGCACTCAGTATTACTACCTCACAGGATAGGGTTCGTCGTGAACGTGTTGAAACGGCTGCGATTGTCTCTCGTGTAGCACACAGCTTTGTACGCTTTGGTTCTTTCCAACATTGGTATGCTAATAAACGTCCTGATCTATTGCGTGAGCTACTAGACTACGTCTGCGAGCACTTTTTTGCTGATGAACTACAAGCTGAGTATGTAGATATCAAAGACAAGGTGTTGGACTTTTTAAATATTGTTGTTCGCAAAACAGCTATATTAATGGCCCATTGGCAAAGCGTCGGCTTTGTCCATGGTGTGATGAATACGGACAATATGTCGGTGTTGGGTTTAACAATTGATTATGGTCCTTATGGTTTTATGGAGGATTTTGACCCTAACTGGGTGATCAATCATAGTGACCATCAGGGTCGCTATGCCTTTAGCCAACAGGTTAATATCGCACTGTGGAATTTATATCAGTTTGCTAATTGTTTTACGTTGCTAGGTCTTAAAGAGGATGAGTTATGCTCCGTATTAGATAATTATGCAGATTATTTTTACGATAGCTTTTTTGAGATCCATGCTCGTAAATTTGGTTTTAAAGCGTTGACGACAGAGGATGATGATTTATTTAATGACTTTTGGGCTCTTATGGCTAAGCAATCATCAGACTTTACACTGAGCTTTAGACGCTTAGCTGATATAGATACAAATGAGCAACCATGGTTAGCTTTATTTAGGGAGCCGGCAGAAGCAAAGGCTTGGTTAACACGTTATAAACTTCGTCGTGACCAAGATGATTTAACGAGTGAAGAGCGCAAATCGATGATGAATGGTGCTAATCCACTCTATATCTTACGTACTTATATGGCTCAAGAAGCGATTGAAGCTGCAGAAAATGGCTCTGCGGCAGAGTTAGACTTTTTGCTTAAAGTATTGCAGGAACCTTTTATTGAGCATGCGGGTGCGGAGCACTATGCTGAGCCTAGCTCCAGTGACAAACAAAATATAGCATTAAGCTGTTCCTCATAGGGAATAGCTTCGTTACAAGTATAATAATTAGCATCTTTAGTTTTTAATTTTTCCCATAGGAAGTCGAGAATGGCTGGTAATACTCTTGGTCGTCTATTTGCCGTAACCAATTTTGGTGAATCTCATGGTCCTGCAATAGGCTGTGTCATTGATGGTTGCCCTCCAGGGGTAGTGTTAACTGAAGCTGATATTCAGCACGACCTAGATCGTCGACGTCCAGGTACTTCACGTCACGTGACTCAGCGTCAAGAGCCTGATCAGGTAGAGATTTTGTCAGGGGTTTATGAGGGTAAAACAACCGGTACGCCGATTGCCTTATTGATTCGCAATCAGGATCAGCGCAGCAAGGACTATTCCAATATCACCGATCGTTTCAGACCAGGCCATGCCGATTATAGCTATTGGCACAAATACGGCATCAGAGATCCTCGTGGTGGCGGCCGTTCTTCAGCACGCTTGACTGCACCGACGGTGGCGGCAGGGGCTATTGCTAAAAAGTGCCTTGAGTTACGTTATGGTACGCAGATTAGAGCCTATATGAGTCAGTTAGGACCAATAGAGATTCCTTTTCAAGATTGGGCAGAGGTTTCTAACAATCCCTTCTTTGCACCTAATGCAGAGATTATTCCTCAGCTAGAGGAATATATGGACCAGCTCCGCCGTGATGGTGACTCTATCGGTGCGCGTATTGAGGTGGTTGCTGCAAATGTACCTAGCGGTTTAGGTGAGCCTATTTATGATCGTCTTGATGCTGATATTGCTCATGTCATGATGGGTTTAAATGCCGTTAAGGGCGTTGAGATTGGTGCCGGTTTTGATTCTGTTAAACAACGAGGTTCTGAGCATGGCGATGAGATCACTAAGGATGGCTTTTTAACTAATAATGCGGGTGGCATTTTAGGTGGTATCTCAAGTGGTCAAGACATTACTGTGTCATTAGCAATTAAGCCAACCTCAAGTATTAGAGTAGAGCGGCGCTCGATCAATACGGCTGACGAAGAGATTGTGGTGCAAACCTTAGGTCGTCATGACCCATGCGTTGGTATTAGAGCGGCTCCTATCGCTGAAGCTTTATTAGCCATTACCTTAATGGATCATAGCTTGCGTCAGGCAGCATATGCAAATTTTCAAAATATTCCTTAGTCTAATCTGATACAATTTATCTAATCAATTCATAGTTTTTATTAAATAAAACTATATTGATTAGTTAACTATCAACTCTCAGTACGAGATTTTTAAGGGATTAAGATGACTAAACAAACCGTCTTTACAGACAAAGCTCCAGCAGCTTTAGGTCCATATTCGCAAGCAGTTGTTAGTACTGCGCCAGCGACCGTCTTTATTTCAGGTCAGTTAGGCTTGGACCCAACGACTGGCGAATTGGTTTCTGACCAATTTGAAGATCAAGTAAGACAGTCAATGGCTAATTTAAAAGCAGTGATCGAAGCTGCTGGTGGTAGTTTAGAGGATATCGTCCGTGTTGGCCTTTACCTGACAGATTTAAATAATTTTGGTATTGCCAATAGCGTAATGCAAGAGTTGTTCCCTGAGCCGTATCCAGCACGTTCTACTATTCAAGTTTCAGCTTTACCAAAAAATGCGCAATTTGAAATTGACGCTATCGTAGCATTGAATAAGTAATTAAAACAACTTTATATTTAGCGTCAACTACTTCGGGGTTAACGCTAAATTTAACTGTAAGAAGTGGTTTTGGTTTCTATGGTAGCAAGCACTAACAAAACGCAAACGGCACTTGAAAAAAAGTTGCATACACTTGGCTTAGTTCAGCCAATGGACTTTGTGTTGCATATTCCTTTGCGCTATGAGGATCATAGTCGTATCCATCAGATCGCTGAATTAGCGCCTGGTATGAAGGTACAGCTAGAAGGTACTATTTCTAATATACAGGTAGTTATGCGTGGCCGCCGTCAGCTGACTGCTACCTTTAGTGACCAAAGTGGTTCTATTCAATTACGTTGGCTAAACTTTTATCCTAATCAAAAAACTGCACTAGAGAAAAAAGGCCTATTTAGAATTCGTGGCGAGATTCGTGGTGGATTTCAATGGGGACTAGAGATGGTACATCCCAAGCTGTTAAAAGCAGGGGAGCCTTTAGGTGATAGTTTAGTGCCGGTTTATTCTACCGTTGCTGGCTTATCACAAGAGGTGCTGAGTAGTCATATCCATAAGCATTTAAAGCAGTGTATTTTAGAGGATACTTTATCAGAGAAGTTGCGAGAGCGCTTTGAATTAATGGAAATTAATCAAGCGATTCAGTTGCTGCACAGTCCTCCGTTAGGTACCGATATTGAGTCGCTGCAACTAAAATATCATCCGGCTTGGGAACGTCTGAAGTTTGATGAAATGCTGGCTCAGCAGATTGCCATGTTTATAGCCCGAGAAAAACGTAGTTCTTTAAAAGCTCACTCACTTACTACAAAGCAAGGGGCTTTATATCAGCAGGTACTAGAGCGGTTCTCCTTTCAATTAACTGGCGCTCAAGCACGTGTCTTAGATGAGATTAAAGTCGACCTGCAAAGAGAGTTTCCCATGCATCGACTGATTCAAGGTGATGTAGGTAGTGGCAAAACCATTGTGGCAGCATTGGCAGCAACATTTGCACTTGAACAAGGATTACAAGTGGCTTTGATGGCACCTACCGAGATTTTAGCTGAGCAGCATTATCAGAAGATTTTAAATTGGTTTGAGGGTTCTGAAGTCACAGTACATTGGCTAAGTAGTGGTGTTAAGGCCAAGGAAAAGCGTCAAACCTACGAATCTATAACGAGCGGTGAAGCCAAATTTATTATTGGCACCCAAGCCTTAATACAAAAAGATGTTATTTTTAATCAGTTAGGTTTAGTAATAGTTGATGAACAACATCGCTTTGGCGTCGGACAGCGTTTGACGCTGAGTGAAAAGGGGTTGCAAGCAGATGACGAGGACGCAGCCGCAGAGGTAACGATTTATCCTCACCAACTTAATATGAGTGCGACTCCCATTCCCAGAACCTTAGCGATGACTTTTTTATCTGATTTAGATGTTGCTGTTATTGATGAGCTCCCACCAGGGCGTCAAGAAGTAGAGACTAAGTTGTTGGATAATCGGCGTCGTGACGATCTGTTATCTTTGGTTGAGAGTAGCTGCAAAGAGGGTAAGCAGGTTTATTGGGTTTGCCCTTTAGTGGAGGAAAGTGACACCTTGCAATTGCAAACTGCTGAGGAGACCTTTGAGCGTCTGCAAGTTGAGTTAGACGGTGTAAGGGTCGCCTTAGTGCATGGACGGCTAAAGGGCGAAGAAAAAAATCAAATCATGGCTGATTTTAAAAGCCACAAAATTGATTTATTGGTCGCTACAACGGTTATTGAGGTTGGAGTAGATGTGCCTAATGCCAATATTATGGTAATTGAACATGCAGAGCGTTTTGGCTTGGCTCAGTTACATCAACTCCGGGGTCGGGTGGGGCGTGGTCAAGATAAAGCAATTTGTATATTGCTGTATCAACAACCATTATCAGATTTAGCTAAGTTACGTCTCAAGGCTATGTATGAAACACACGATGGTTTTGAAATTGCCCAACGAGATTTGGAACAACGTGGTCCGGGCGAGTTTTTAGGCCTAAGGCAATCAGGTACCGCATTGACACGCTTTGTTGATCTTGATGAAGATGTAGCGATTGTTGAGGCGGCTAGGGCCTTTGCTCCGGAATTTATTAAAAATGAGTTAGAGACGGCTTTAGAGCATCAACAACGTTGGGTTGGTATGGGCGCAGACTACTTGCGTTCTTAAGCTCGATTAAATTAAGGTAATTTTATTTATGACATTAACAGAATTAAGATACATTGTTGCCGTTGCACGTGAACGCCATTTTGGCCGAGCTGCTGAAACTTGTTTTGTCAGCCAACCAACACTTTCTGTGGCTATTAAAAAGCTAGAGGATGAGCTGGGTGTGATGATTTTTGAACGTGGTGGTAGTGAGGTCGGTATCACGCCTATTGGCATGCAAATTATCAATCAAGCTCAAAAGGTACTGGAAGCTAGTTCAGAAATTAAAGAGATTGCGCGACAAGGTCATGACCCGCTGACGGGGCCATTAAAGGTTGGGGTGATTCATACTGTTGGCCCATATTTATTACCTTATTTAATGCCTACACATATGCAGGACAATCCGCATATGCCATTGGTTTTGCAAGAAAGCTTTACTCAACGTTTAATTGAAATGCTCCGACAAGGTGAAATTGATTGCGCTATTATGGCAGCACCGGTTCCTGATAGTGGTCTAGATTTTCTTAGTCTATATGAAGAAAACTTTGTATTGGCCGTACCTCATGATCACCCTTGGGCAAAGTTACAGAGCATTAAAACTAATCAGTTAAAAGATGAAACGATGCTACTACTAGGTAATGGGCACTGTTTTAGAGATCAAGTATTAGAAGCTTGTCCAGAAATGTCGCCATTTTCATCATCGATTGATGGCATACAACGCTCCTTCGAAGGTTCTTCCTTAGAAACGATTCGTCATATGGTTGCGTCTGGACTAGGGATTACACTATTGCCTGAAAGCGCTTTGATTTTTGGAGATTATAGTCAACGCATTGATAAGGTTAAATATATACCTATTGCAGAACCGACTCCGTCGCGTGAGATTGTGCTGGTTTGGCGTAAAAGCTATACTCGCCAGCCTGCTATTATAGCGCTATCAAACTCTATTGAGAAATGCCTGCCGGACAACTTTGGTAAGCGATGAGAAGATAAACTGATGATGATAGAAAATCTTTCATCATCAGTTATCGATCATGATTCGTGACCGTCACGAGCCTCTCTTAGCACATAGGAGCGCATAAGCAATGTCCATGAAATAGGAGAGGTCATAAAGATAAAAATCACTACTAACATTTCATGGAAAACCATGCGGTCACCTAGTACATAGGATATTAGAATAGAGGCAACCATTAAAAACCACAGACCAAGACTATTGCCTAATGTAGGTGCATGAATGCGTCTTCTGAAGTACTTTAGGGTGACTAGACCGAGATTACCTATTAAGGTCACAATCCCACTCAGGACTATTAAAAAACTTGCGATAATTTCTACCCATAATGGCATATCTGTTGTCATGGTTCAATTACCTCACCGCGTAATAAAAACTTAGCCATTGCTAATGTAGTAACAAATCCTAAAAGTCCAATTAACAGACCAATATCATAAAACCAAGGAGTACGAAATAAAAGCCCTAAAGTAAAAATCAATAGCATCGTATTAATATAAGTGACGTCTGCACTTAATGCTCGATCTTGTGCCGTTGGCCCCTTCGCACCACGATACAACGCTAATACATTGCTAAGGGAAAAACACACAATAGCAAAATAGCAAGCAATATCAAGAATACCCATTATTCAAAAATCTCCATTAACAAAGGCTCATAGCGTTCATGCACTGTACGGTGCCAATCTGCTTCATTATCTAAGCCAAATACGTGTAAGTGCAAAATATAATCATTTTCTGTCAGACCACTCCACACCGTACCGGGCACATAATTAATAATGCATGCTAATAATGCAATTGCATGTGGATCTCTTAGGTGGAGAGGGATATTGACGAAGTCTGCAACAGGTTGTTTATTAGGTCTAGCCTTAAGCGTCATCTTGATTACCTGCAGATTAGATACGTAAACATCTTTTATGACGATAAAAAAAAGACGTATCATGGCAGATATTCGACGCGGGTAGGCTCGATCGGGACGCAATCTTGTCGACATAAGTACAATGCCGAAGGACAACATAAAACCAAGTGTTAATGAACCTAGTGATAAGCTACCAGTCAACATAATCCAAGCAAACAGAAGTCCGCAGGTCATAGGAATCCAAAAAAAGAGACTTTTCATATCAATGACCTCCTTTTAGTGGCTGTTGTTGCATTACTGCATTGATATATTGGAAAGGTTCGTCTAATGAGTTAGCAATATTATTAGTTAGCTCCATAACTGAATTAGCAAATACACTCATGACAATGCAGGAACCTAGGAGCAATACAATAGGCACCGCCTCTCGTAGACTAAGGGTTGGTATAGAAAGTTTATCTGGCACCCAAAACTTTAAAATACCCACTCGCATATAAGAAATTAAAGAGGCTAGCCCAGAAAATGTAACAAACCCTAAAAGTAGCCAAGTATGAATGCCTGATATTTCATAGTTATTTAATTCTAAGGCATTTGACAGTAAGCCGATTTTACCTATAAAACCTGATAGTGGTGGCAATCCAATTAAAATAAGCGCAGTGATAATATATGCTATTCCCAAAAAAGCAAAGGCGCCGGGGAGCTTAAAACCAAATACTTCAGCACTATAGTCTGAGGTTGCTTCTTTATCATCTAAACCAAAAGCCTGCATACTGACGGTAAGTACTGAGCTTTCAAAGGTGTCAACTCGGCTAATCAGTTCGATCAATAAGAAAAGGGCACTCGTGGCTAATACCGAACTAACTAGATAGTATAGAGTTGGTCCTGTCATGGAGACTCCAGGCATCCCCAGAGCCGATAGTAGTACTCCTGATGATAAAATGACACTGAAACCAGCTAATTGACCTAAGTTTTTTTCTGCTAAAACGCCTAAAATACCAAAAACAAGTGTCGCTATACCAATATAGAACATCCACTCACCACCGAAAGCGGCAGGAGCTCCTGAAGGTAATAATAAAGAACCAACCCTCAGTAGGGCATAAACACCTACTTTGGTCATGATGGCAAACATTGCCGCAACGGGTGCACTGGCCGCAGAATAAGCATTTGGTAACCAAAAGTTTAATGGCCAAGCTGCAGCTTTAACTAGGAAAGCAACACCTAAAATCGAACAAGCAGTCTCAAACAACAATCTGTCTTCAGCTTTTAACGCACCAGCCTTTGCCGCTAACTCGGCTAAATTGAGTGTCCCTGTAATTGAGTAAATCATGGAGATACTGATTAACAATAATGACGCTCCTACCATATTGACTGTGACATAAAGCATGCTGGAACTGACTCGTCTCTCCCCAGAACCATGCAACAATAAGCCGTAAGAAGCTGCTAGAAACACCTCAAAGAAAACAAATAGATTAAATAGGTCTCCCGTTAAAAACGCACCATTTAGTCCCATTAAAATAAACTGAAATAGGGGAAAGAAATGGATTCCGACGCGATTCCACATAGCCGTCGAGTAGATTAATACAGCAACACCTAAAAACCCAGTGAGACAAAGCATTAGTGCAGCCAGTTGATCGGCCACTAAGATGATACCAACTGGAGCTTGCCAATTACCCAGCAAATACACCACGATATTGTTAGTCAACTCATGATGTTCTAAATAACTACTTGTATAAACAAGTAGGCAAACCGCAACTAATAATTGAGCTAATACAGAGATAAAAGAGATAAAGGTATTAAGACTTCGTCTTTTTTCTTTTGTTACCACCATTAAAGCCCCCGCAAAGAGAGGGATAATAATTGACAGAATAGGTAAGTGTCCTATGTAGTCGATCATTCTATGCCCTCCGAGCCATCTACGTGATCAGTACTGGTTAAACCGCGTTGCGCTAATAATAAAACTAAGAAAAGGGCAGTGGTAGCAAAACCAATAACAATGGCGGTCAAAACCAAGGCTTGAGGAACGGGATTGGCATAATCTTCAAGATTAAATGCAGATTCAGTATCAATTAGTGGAGGCAGCCCTGTACTCAATAAGCCACCACCGAAAATAAATAGATTCACTGCGTAGCCAAGAAGCAATAGCCCCATAATAACTTGGAAAGTTCGCGATCGTAAAATTAACCAAACGCCGGAACTGGTAAGAATACCGATAGCTAAGGCAAAAACTATTTCCATATTTAATATGTTCCCTTGTTACTTTTTGTCATTGATGGATTAATTTGTTCGGCTGAAACCTCAGTCGAAATGTTTTTACGGAAGTAACGTAATGATTGGTGAGCCAAAGCAACCATCATATAGGTTGTAGTACCAACCACGACCATTAAGACGCCCAAGTCAAACAGTACGACTGAGGATAGGTGTAACTTACCGAAGAAAGGTAATACTGGCTCCCAAACAATTGCAGTGAGAAATGGTTTGCCAAAGAGCATTGGCAATACTCCCGCACTAACAGCTAAAATCAAACCTAAACCTAGCCAATTTTGAGGTCTAATTCTGGACTTAGCCTCAACCCAAAGCATGCCACTAACAATAAATTGAGTTAGTATACTAGTCGCAAAAATTAGTCCAGCTACAAACCCACCACCGGGTAAATTATGACCACGGAAGAAGAAGTAAAAGGCGATTAACGTAGTGATCGGCATCAATAGGCGAGAAATTACATTGGGGACAAGCATGGTTCCCCTAGGCAACTTGCCGTCTTCCTTAATACGGCGCAAATCAGTTGTCAATTCATCGCTCGCGGGATCTAGAGCTTGCAGCATCTCTTGAGGTGGTCTAAATCGTCTTAGTAAGGCATAGACAGTTAGAGCAACAACGGCTAAAACAGTAATTTCACCAAAGGTATCAAAGCCACGAAAATCGACTAAAATTACATTAACGGCATTGGTGCCATGTCCCTCTGGTAAGGCTTTCGAAAGAATGACATCACCAATATCGCTAAGATTTTCAGGACGCGTAGTCAAAAAATAGGTGAGCAAAGTCATTCCTATGCCGGCAATAATAGCAATAACCAAGTCACGACGGCGTCTTAAGGCTAAGATAGGATCGTCTTCAAGCTCACTTGCGCTCTTTTTCGGTTGTGGTAACCAGCGCAGTCCTAGTAGTAGTAATACGCAGGTAACGACCTCAACCACTAATTGAGTTAGAGCTAAGTCAGGAGCAGATAACCATGCAAAGGTAGCTACAACGACAATGCCGGTTGCGCTTGAAAAAACGATTGCTCGGAAACGATTATACTGCGCATGATGTGCTGCTAACACAGCCCCTAGAGAACCTACCACCCAAAGTGCCATGAAGTACCAATCAATCTCGCTTAAGGTCGGTCTAGGAGCTTCATATTTACCGATGAGCGGCAAAGCAGCAACAGTAATGGTGATAAGTACAACCAATAATAATTGAACTTGCATTCGCCCCGAAGAGGTCCAACGAACTGCGTAATAGGCAAATGCATCGACAGCATCCATTAGCTTATCGTACAGGCGTCGGCCATCAAAGCGTCGCGTAAACGGAGTGACGTTCGGGTGTTCATTTAACGAACGATTCATAATTAATGCTAGAGAGACACCGCCGACAAGTGCGAAAATGCTCATCAACAGGGGTAGGTTAAAACCATGCCAAAGAGACAAACTATATTCAACACCATTGTTTTTACCCAAAACGGCTGTAACCGCAGTTTCTAGTAATGTACCCATAGTGGCTTGTGGGAAGATGCCGACAAGTACACAAATAGCAACTAACACGGCAATTGGCAGAAGCATTAGTTTTGGCGGCTCATGTGGTTGCTTTGGTAATTCATCATAATCAGCTTTACCAAAAAACACCTTCGCAATCATACGATAGGAGTAAGCTGCACTAAAAATACTGCCGAAGAGTGCTATAACCGGTAATAGATATGGATTAACAGGCGCCGTGTCAATAAATAGTGTTTCTGCTAAAAACATCTCTTTGGATATAAAGCCATTTAGTGGTGGTACGCCTGCCATTGCTGCAGCAGCAATAGTGGCTAAAATGGCAGTGATAGGCATCACCTTACGTAGTCCACTCAAGACAGTAATATCGCGCGTACCAGTCTCATGGTCAACGATGCCCGCAACCATAAACAAAGAGGCTTTGAAAGTAGCATGATTAAGCACATGAAAAATAGCGACAATCACTGCTAAGGCGCTATTTATACCAAGTAAAGTGCACATCAAGCCTAAATGACTAATTGTCGAGTACGCTAAAATACCTTTAAGATCCTTTTCAAACAGAGCGTTATAAGCACC
>CANROD010000020.1 GCA_947632105.1 uncultured Oligella sp.
TAATCGTCGTTTGACCAAAAGAGTCGCGTATTCTCAGTTCAGCAGGTAAGTTATTAGCAAAGGCAATATCCATATAGTTCATCCCCTGATCAGCTACTTTAGGAGTTGCTCTTAACCAAACCATACCATCCTGCTCAGGTAGCACCTCAATACTGAATGTCTCGTCTAAATCACTATTACCAAAGAGAATAGAGGCTGGTGATGCGCCCACTGAATCCTGTACATTGCGAATCGTCACTTGCGCTAAATCCGGATCATACTGATAGACCTTTTTACCATCAGAAATGACCTTTTGCTCGTAAGGATTAATGATATTCCAGACAAACTTACCGGGGCGCTCAAAGCTGAAATTACCTGACTGAGCACCTTGACCCTGAGTTCCGCCACTGCTTTGTTGAGCAAATTGACCCGTTGCTGATTTAATATTTTTTACAAAATCACGCAACTGCTGTTGAGCATTACTTTGGGTCGTATTTTTAACATCGGGGATTTTAGCAAATTGAATATCACTAAGATCTATTGGCTCACCGATGCCACCCTGAAATGTCTCAGGGTTTACAGTGAATTGTGCCATCACAGCAGTACTACCAAGAGAGAGTGATAATGCGAGTGATAAACTTAATTTCTTGAATTTATTCATTAAAAAACCCATGACAATTGATGGTTAAACATACTCATGGTATACCAGTTCTGCCTCCTAGAGGCTCGAACTATCCGTAACCAAGCGTTAACTAAGTTTCAAAGCAAGCTAAACCTGATTCTCAACATCCTCGTCATCAGCACCCGTATTCGCTGGCGCAATAATTTCTCGGCTATTATTAGAACCCATTGGAGAAACAATGCCAGCATGCTCCATCTGTTCTAATAAACGAGCCGCACGATTATAACCAATGCGTAACTGACGTTGTACTGATGAAATAGAAGCACGGCGAGTTTTTAAAACAATGTCTACCGCTTGATCGTATAAGGGGTCTGACTCAGAATCAGCAAAACCGGTCACACTACCTAAGCCATCACCGGTCTCGCCCGGTGCTCCGCCCTCTAAGACGCCATCAATATAGTTTGGCTCACCCTGTTCTTTGAGACAATCCACTACGCGATGTACCTCATCATCTGACACAAAGGCGCCATGCACACGTTGAGGGAAGCCCGAACCAGGTGGCATGTACAGCATATCACCCATACCCAGCAAAGACTCCGCCCCCATCTGATCTAAAATCGTACGTGAATCAATCTTAGAAGAAACTTGGAAAGCAATACGAGTCGGAATATTAGCCTTAATTAAACCAGTAATCACATCAACACTAGGTCTCTGCGTAGCAAGAATTAAGTGAATACCTGCCGCACGCGCTTTTTGTGCTAAGCGAGCGATTAGCTCCTCAATCTTCTTACCCTGCACCATCATCAGGTCAGCCAACTCATCAATCACGACCACGATCATTGGTAAAGTTTTTAAGGGCTCCGGTGAATCAGGTGTTAGACTAAATGGGTCATCAAGAGTCTCACCGCGCGCTTCGGCGTCTTTAACTTTAGCATTAAAACCAGCGATATTACGTACGCCCATTTTACTCATCAGCTTATAACGCTTTTCCATCTCGCCAACGCACCAATTCAGAGCATTAGCCGCTTGACGCATATCCGTCACTACCGGCGCCAGCAAATGACCAATACCTTCATAAACACTCATCTCAAGCATTTTAGGATCAATTAAAATTAAACGAACCTGAGATGGATCAGCTTTGTAGAGTAGCGACAATATCATCGCATTAATGCCGACAGACTTACCCGAACCCGTAGTACCAGCCACCAGTAAATGCGGCATTTTGGCCAAATCAGCGACTATCGGATTACCGGCAATATCTTTACCTAATGCCACGGTCAATAATGAGTTACTTTTCTCATAGGCTTGAGAACCAATTATTTCTGACAGCCGAACAACTTGACGACGCGGATTGGGCAACTCGATACCCATTAAATTTTTACCGGGAATATTTTCCACCACACGCAAACGAATCAAACTAAGTGCACGCGCTAAATCTTTACTCAGATTAACTATTTGTACCCCCTTGACCCCTGACGCTGGCTCAATCTCATAGCGAGTAATAACAGGGCCAGCTTGCGCAGCAACCACCTCAACCTGCACATTAAAGTCGCTCAATTTCTTCTCAATTAAACGAGAGTTGTACTCAATAGCATCCTCACCGACTGGCTCAACATACTCCGACACAGGGTCTAACAAATCTAAATCTGGTAAATCACTGGACTCAATAGAAAAGCTAACATTAGTGCCACGAGCTGCTTTTTCTGCCTCCTTAGCAACCAATTTTGGTTCAGGCTTAAATAACTTAGTTTGCTTCGCTGCGATCGCTTTTTCAGAAACCGGAAAAGCTTTAATCGCAGGCTCAATTTTGAGCGGACGGTCAGACGGTGGTAATTGCTCCTTATGAGCCAAGAGATGCTCTTCCATCTCTTCCTGAGCTGACTCACCAATCCGACGATCGGCTCGCTCTGCTCTGAATCTGTCAACACTAACAAATATATTGGAAATAGCACTACCAATTCGCTCAGTGATATTTAACCAAGAAAAATTAAAAAACAGGCTAAATCCGAAAAAGACCATGGCAGCCATCAAGAAAATGGTCGGCATAATACCAATATAACGCTCCAATAATCCAGAAAAAAGCTGCCCTAAAACGCCGCCTGATTGACCCGGTAGATACATCTGCTGACCAATACCCTGCAGCTGCGTGCTCTCTAACCCGATTGAGCCTAGCAACACCATGATAAAACCTACTGGCACCCGCCACTTAAGACTCGGCAAAACCAAATCGGGATCTAGGTTTTTAGCAAAACGACTCATTAATGTCTTATAACCTACATACAAACGCTGCAAGCAAAGTACAACAAGCCACCACGATGAAAAGCCGAATAAATACAGTAAAATACTCGAAAAATAAGCACCAAAGGCACCAAAGGCATTTTGAATCTCACCGGAGCCGGATGTACTGACCCACCCTGGGTCTGTCGCATGCCATGTAAACAGCATCACAGCCAAAGATAAACCTGCAATTAAATAAAGCACCCAACGTGCTTCACGCAACATCATCACAAAGCGCGAGTTCATCACCACTTGCTCTGGAGAACGCATGCGAACATTTCGCTTACCGCGACCCGATATAGGGGATTTAGAAGTTTTAGCCATAGCCATATATTATAATTGGTTTACACCAAGTTTTTTAAAAATCAATTTTAGTGATATTAAAGATGAATAACGACAACCACGCAAAAGTAATTATTTTAGGTTCCGGCCCTGCAGGATACACTGCCGCAATCTACGCTGCAAGAGCAAACCTTGAGCCTATGCTCATCACTGGGCACGCACAAGGCGGACAGTTAATGACCACCACTGAGGTTGACAATTGGCCAGCAGACTGTGACGGTGTCACTGGTCCTGAGCTGATGAACCGCTTTCTTAAGCACGCTGAACGTTTTAACACAAAGATTGTATTCGACCAAATAGACCGCGTCGACCTTTCTGAGCGTCCGTTCAAACTCTACTCCAATATGGGTAATGAGTATAGCTGTGACAGCCTGATTATATCAACTGGCGCCTCAGCTAAATACCTCGGATTAGAGAGCGAAAAAACCTACTTAGGTCAGGGAGTTTCTGCTTGTGCCACATGTGACGGCTTCTTTTATCGCAATCAAGAGGTTGTGGTTGTGGGCGGCGGCAACACCGCTGTAGAAGAGGCTTTATACCTTTCCAATATTTGCTCCACCGTTACTTTAGTACATCGTCGCGATCAATTCCGCGCTGAACCGATTTTAGTCGACAAACTAATGGATAAGGTTGAGAACGGCAATATTAAATTAGCACTATTTCAAACATTAGAAGAAGTTTTGGGTAATAAAAACGACGGCGTTACCGGTGTACGTTTAAAAAGCACTCAAACTGGTGAAGAAACAGAGCTAGCTGTTAATGGCGCCTTTATTTCTATTGGTCACCACCCAAATACCGATATTTTTGAAGGTCAAATTGAGATGGACGGCGGTTTTATCATTACTAAAACCAATCCACAACTATTAACGATGACCTCAGTTCCCGGCGTTTTTGCTGCGGGTGATGTGGCTGACAATATTTACAGACAAGCCATTACCAGTGCTGGCACCGGTTGTATGGCTGCACTAGACGCGCAACGCTGGTTGGATACAGAAGGTGAAAAGTAATCTTAAAGGCTCTCTCCAAGACCTAAAAAAGCTCAGTAAGCAGCTATCTAAGGAGCAGATTCGTCAAAGCAAAGCTGAAAAAGCTGCTATTAAGCAACGGCAACGGATTGAAGCAGCGGTGACAGACGAGGATCGTAAAGTATTCCTCGCCTCAATCCGCGGCACCAAGCGCTTAAAAAAGCCTAACCGTATTGAGTCCTCTGCCGCTCAACTCAATTTTAGAGAGGCAGAGTTTTTCAAGCAAAAACGCGCCCAAGCCGAGGGTAGAGACATGGTAGCTGCTGAGCGTCGCCGCAGTAGTGCTGACGCTAAGACTGGACGCGCTATGCCTGCTCACGCCCAAACAGCGGCAGCAAACGTCGAGTCTACTCACGCGAGCAGTCTTGGCGCACAGCTGGATAATGGCGCCTTCTTGCGCAACCCAGATGCTGCGGATGTGGTCAAAAAGCTGCAACGAGGCCAATGGCCAGTTGAGGCGAGTCTTGACCTACACGGCTCAACCCTAGATGAAGCCGCCGAACGCTTTGACCGCTTTATGCATAACTGTATAGAGCATGGGGTACGCTGTGTTTGCATTATCCATGGCCAAGGCTTTGGTTCAAAAGACAATAAACCAATACTTAGAGATGCTGTACGTAGTTGGTTAAAAGATCTAGCAGCTGTCGCTGCTTATATCACAGCACCTGAAAATATCGGTGGGGCTGGTGCTGTAGTGGTTTTAATTCGTAGTAAATAAAACAAATATATTAATTTAGGTAGCAAAACAAAAAAGTAAAAGGCGGACTCTCTAGAATCCGCCTTTTGACTTTATAATTTGTTATTTTACTGTGCTACTAATTTATGTGAAGCTGTCTCATACTTCCTGTGATTTGTATCCTGTAGCTGCACAGACCCAAAATACTGCGATTGGGATTTCTGCTCATGCAGAGCGCGTCTCCTCACCTGCATGTTGCTACTATACGTTATATTTCTATACATTACAGCTAGGGAAAGCACTAGTATTTGTTATACATTCCATGATTATTCACAATCATTTGACGTAAATCCATAAGGGTTAATTGAACTTATTACCTAACAAGAGTGTACACTATGATAATAGGTATTATTATCATTTAACCCTTAGATAGAGAGCATATTATGAGAATTGAAACCGACTCAATGGGCAGTATCGAGGTATCTGCGGATAAGTATTGGGGCGCACAGACACAACGTTCTATTCAGAACTTCCCCATCGGTGTAGAGAGATTCAAATGGGGTCGCACCATGATTCGTTCTCTAGGTATTCTTAAAAAATCTGCGGCTTTGGCAAATGGCGAATTAGGTGAAATTAGCAATGATACCGCTGAACTTATTGTTCAAGCAGCTGACGAAGTGATTGCAGGCAAGCTAGACGCGCACTTTCCATTAGTTGTCTTTCAAACTGGTTCCGGTACTCAATCCAATATGAACTCTAACGAAGTCATCTCTAACCGTGCCATTGAGTTAGCCGGTGGTGAAATGGGCTCTAAATCACCAGTACACCCTAACGATCACGTGAACCGTGGCCAATCTTCTAATGATACTTTCCCAACAGCAATGTATATTGCTACCGTACTTGACCTCAATGAAAAGCTTTTCCCTGCAATTAAGGTTTTACGCGATACCTTAGCCGACAAAGCTGAGGCTTATCAAGATATTGTCAAAACAGGTCGTACTCACTTACAAGATGCTACGCCTATTACCCTCGGTCAGGAGATCTCTAGCTGGGTAGCGCAAATCGATTATGGTATGGCCTCGGTTGGTCGCAACATGAAGGGGCTATACGATTTAGCAATTGGTGGTACTGCAGTCGGTACGGGTTTAAATGCTCACCCCGAGTTTGGCAAGCTATGTGCTGCTAACATCGCAGAAGCCACTAGCTACCCTTTCCATAGCGCTACGAACAAGTTCTTTGCACTTTCATCCCATGATGCCTTAACCTCTACCTCTGCAGCTTTACGAACCCTCGCCACTGGCCTAATGAAGATGGCAAACGATGTTCGCTGGTTAGCTAGTGGTCCACGTTGCGGCATTGGTGAAATCAGCATCCCTGAAAATGAGCCAGGCTCATCAATTATGCCTGGAAAAGTCAATCCAACTCAAGCTGAAGCATTGACTATGGTTTGCGTACAGGTCTTTGGTAACGATACTGCTGTTGCTTTTGCTAATAGCCAAGGCAACTTCCAATTAAACGTTTATAAACCAGTCATGGTACATAACGTATTAGAAAGTATCCAACTTTTAACTGATTCTATTTTGGCCTTTAATGATCATTGTGCCGTTGGCATCGAGCCTGAACTAGACAAGATTCAGCAAAATCTCGATAAAAACCTAATGCTAGTGACTGCTTTAAATAAGCACATTGGTTATGACAAAGCCGCTCACATTGCTAAAAAAGCTCACAAAGAAAAACTCAGTTTACGAGAAGCTGCTTTATCCCTTGAATACCTCACTGATGAGGAGTTTGATAAATTTATCGTGCCGCTAGACATGACACACAATAACTAATCTACCTCGCGTAAAAAAAGCCTGATAATCAATAAAAAATTATCAGGCTTTTTAAATGCTTATACGCTTTTATTCACTAAAAACTTAGTCCTCAAAACGCTGCTCTAAGACCTCTAAAGCGGGCAGTTTTTTACCCTCTAAAAACTCTAAAAAAGCACCACCACCTGTTGAGATATAGCTAATTTTATCAGCGATACCAAACTTAGCAATGGCCGCTAAGGTATCGCCACCACCGGCAATTGAAAAAGCATCACTACTAGCAATAGCCTGTGACAAAGCTTCTGTACCACCTGCAAACGCATCAAACTCAAAAACACCAACTGGACCATTCCAAACAATCGTTCCAGCATTACTTAGGATACCAGCTAGTGTCGCTGCAGTTTTAGGACCAATATCAAAAATCATATCGTCAGATACAACCTCGTCAGCGGCCTTAGTTGTAGCTAACGTATTGGCATCAAACGCCTTACCAACAACAACGTCCTCAGGAATAGGCACCTCTGCACCACGACTACGCATTTTCTGCATAACTGACTGACTTTGGTCAATTTGCTCGGCCTCGGCCAATGATTTACCAATTGCTAAACCATCAGCCAACATAAAGGTATTGGCAATACCACCGCCAACAATTAACTGATCGACTTTATCAGATAACGTTTCAAGCACAGTTAACTTAGTCGACACCTTGGAGCCACCAACAATAGCGACTAATGGCCGTTTAGGATTTTCCAAAGCAACGCTAAGTGCAGTTAACTCAGCCTCTAACAAAGGCCCCGCACACGCTACTGGCGCATACTTAGCAATACCATGAGTAGATGCTTGGGCACGATGAGCCGTACCAAATGCGTCATTAACATAGACATCGCAAAGCTGAGCCATTTTTTGAGATAGCTGCTCGCAGTTAGCCTTTTCACCAACATTAACACGGCAATTTTCTAAAACAACCACTTGGCCAGGAACAATCTCTACACCATCGACCCAATTGCTCACCAACTTGACCTCTTGACCTAATAACTTGGCTAAATGATCTGCAACCGGCGCCAAACTATCCTCATCACTAACCTCTTCACCTTCAACTGGACGACCTAAATGAGAGCATACCATCACAGCAGCACCACTTTCCAAGGCTAACTTAATACCCGGAATTGATGCGCGAATGCGCGTATCCTCAGTAATTTCCCCTTTATCATTAAAAGGTACATTTAAGTCAGCACGAATAAAAACACGCTTATTTTTAAGTTCACCGCGTTCCGCTAAGGAAGAAAGTGTTTTAATTTTAAACATCAAAGAACTCCAATACAACAAAAGCGGCATTCAATATTAATATTGAAATGCCGCTTTTAGCTGAGTGACTTTTAAATCATCAACAAAATAAAAAACCTAATTACTTAGCGTTCATCAAGGCTACAGTATTATCGAGCATACGCTGAGAGAAGCCCCACTCGTTATCATACCAAGCAGATACCTTAACTAAACGACCAGATACCTTGGTCAATGTAGCGTCATAAGTACTTGACACATTAGTATGATTAAAATCGCTAGATACTAACTGCTCATCATTAAAATCTAATACACCCTTAAGCTCACCCTCTGAGGCTGCCTTAAGAACCTGGTTAATTTCGTCAACTGTTGTATCACGAGTAGCAATAAAAGAAAGGTCAACCATTGATACGTTAATTGTTGGTACGCGCACGGCATAACCATCAAGTTTGCCGTTTAACTCAGGCAACACTAAACCCAGTGCCTTAGCAGCACCTGTTTTGGTTGGGATTAAGTTCATCGTGGCAGAACGTGCTCGACGCAAATCTTTGTGACGTACATCTAATAACACCTGGTCATTAGTATAGGCATGGATAGTCGTCATCAAGCCGCTTTCAATACCAATCGCATCTTGCAAAGGCTTAACTAACGGTGCCAAGCAGTTAGTGGTGCAAGATGCCGCTGAAATAACAGTATGCTCAGCCTTCAGAATATCATGGTTAACACCATAAACTACGGTTGCATCAATATCATCACCACCTGGCGCTGAAATAATAACTTTTTTAGCACCCGACTCTAAGTGAACCTTGGCTTTTTCCTTGCTAGTAAAAGCACCTGTACACTCTAAGACGACATCAACGTCAAGATCCCCCCAAGGTAACTCCTTAGGGTCACGGGTAGCGAATAGACGAATACGATCGCCATTGATTATAAAATGATCACCATCTAATTGCACGTCGGCATTAAAACGACCATGAGTCGTATCGTACTTTAATAAGTGAGCATTGGTCTCGAAATCACCGGACATATTGATAGCCACGATTTCAATATCATGCTTTTTATTATTTTCGTAATGAGCGCGCAAAACGTTACGTCCAATACGTCCAAAGCCTGTAATAGCAACACGAATAGTCATTTTAATTATTCTCCCTGTAAAAGACTCTTAACGGCTTTAACCACATTTTCAGCGGTTAGGCCAAAATATTTGAATAACTCACCGGCAGGTGCTGAAGCACCGTAGGTATCAATCCCCACAACAGCACCATCACGACCTACATACTTGTACCAAAGGTCAGAGCTACCTGCCTCTACTGCCACTGTTGGCAAGGAGCTTGGTAGAACGCTGTCACGATAGTCCTTATCCTGACGGTCAAACACATTAGTTGATGGCATAGAAACTAAACGCACGGCGATTCCCTCAGCAGCTAATTGCTCTTGTGCTGCTTTAGCAATCTCAACCTCTGAACCAGTCGCAATAATAGCAGCCTGAGCCCCATCAACATCGCTCAATACATAACCACCTTTGATAATTTGTGCCACGGTCTCATTATCTCGCTGCATAAAAGCCAAATTTTGACGAGATAATAATAAAGCGCTAGGACCACCTTGCTTAACATCATTGCCCACCGTCACAGGACGCTCAACGGCAGAACGCCAAGCAATTGCTGTTTCTACCGTATCACATGGACGCCATACGTCTAAATTAGGTATCAAGCGCAAACTGCTAGCGTGCTCGATCGATTGGTGAGTAGGACCATCCTCTCCTAAACCAATGGAGTCATGAGTGAAAACATGAACTACACGCTGCTTCATAAGAGCAGCCATACGAATGGCATTGCGCGAATAGTCCGAGAAAGTTAGGAACGTACCACCAAATGGTAAATAGCCACCATGTAAGGCGATACCGTTCATAACACCCGCCATACCGAACTCACGTACACCGTAGTTAATATGACGACCCGCTGGTGTATCCTTACCTGGACGAACTGCAACAGCACCCTTCCAGTCAGTGAAGTTAGAGCCAGTTAAATCTGCAGAACCACCAAGCATCTCTGGCAAGATTTCTTGTAAGAACTGAATCGCAAACTGTGAAGACTTGCGTGTAGCAACCGACTCAGCCTTTTGAATCGTTTCATTGAGGAAAGCTTGAAAGCATTCAGTAAAATCCGCAGGTAAATCACCCGTCATGCGACGCTCAAACTCCGCTGCCAACTCTGGGTAAGCAGCAGCATAAGCGGCGAAAGTACTGCTCCATTCAGCCTCTAACTCGCTACCCTTAGCACGTTGATCCCAAGCACGTTGAATCGCCTCAGGAATCACAAATGGCTCAGCATGCCAACCGATAGCCTCGCGAGTCGCTTGAATCTCAGCAGCACCTAATGGCGCACCGTGAGCCTTAGCTGTACCAGCTACCTTAGGCGAACCTTTACCAATCACCGTTTGACAACAAATTAGAGTAGGACCGCAATCACTCTCTGATGCCCATACCTTAGCTTGCTCAATCGCAGCGCCAACAGCCTCAACATCGTGACCATCAACCTGTGGAATTACTCGCCAACCATACCCCTCAAAACGCTTAGCAGTATCATCGCTAAACCAAGGTTGTACCTCACCATCAATAGAAATACCGTTATCATCATAGAGGACGATCAGCTTGTTAAGTTTAAGCGTACCGGCTAAAGAGCAAGCTTCGTGAGAAATGCCCTCCATCAAGCAACCATCACCAACAAAAACATACGTATTGTGATCGACAATCTCGTGCTCAGGACGATTAAATTCCTTCGCAAGTAACTGTTCCGCCAATGCAAAGCCAACGGCGTTGCTTAGCCCCTGACCTAAAGGCCCAGTAGTCGTTTCAATACCGGCAGTTACAAAATTTTCGGGGTGACCTGGTGTCTTAGAATGCAACTGACGGAAGTTTTTAATCTCGTCAATTGGCAAATCATAGCCACTAAGATGCAATAATGAGTAAATCAGCATTGACCCGTGACCATTTGATAAAACAAAGCGGTCACGATTAGGCCAAAGTGGATTAGTTGGGTTGTGATTAAGGTGACGTGTCCAAAGTGCTACAGCTATTTCTGCCATCCCCATAGGAGCACCGGGGTGTCCGGAATTGGCCTGTTGAACAGCGTCCATTGAAAGTGCGCGAATTGCGTTTGCTAAATCCATCGGTTGAATACCTGAGGAAGAGTTCATATCCATCCTAATTCAGAAATTTCGTTCTTTAATTAACATATAATTCTATCATTTATAGATTACTGCTTGGAGCTTTATGTCATCCCCTCGCTTTTTCTACCCGACTCCTCTAACGGATCAACAAGTCTTTGAATTACCGCGTGAAATAGCAAATCATGCCGGTCGCAGTTTACGGCTACGTAATGGCGATACCATCATTTTATTTAATGGTCTAGGCGGTGAATACACTGCTGAACTCTATTTTGATAATGGCACAGCCATGGCTAAAATCTGTGATTTTTCAGAACAAAATCGATTACCTCACGGTAAAATCAGTATTGCTCAGTCACTGCCAAGCGGTGATAAAATGGATTGGATAATCGAAAAAAATAGCGAATTAGGCCTTCATGCCATCCATCCCATCTCTGCTGAGCGCTCCATCCTCCAACTCACTGGCAATAGATTGGAGAAGCGCTTACAGCGCTGGCAAGCCATTGCTAATAGTTCAGCTGAGCAATGTGGACGAAACATCCCATTAAAGGTAAATGAGCTGAGCACAGTAAAACAATTTTTAGAGCGCCAGAATCATAAACTGTTATTGGTTTGCCACCACGAGAATGGCACTAAACTAACAGACTACCTAAATGACTACCAGAGTAAGCATAACCAAAATAATCAACCGGACATTTGCCTAATGATAGGCCCAGAGGGTGGTTGGTCAGATAATGAGTTGGCGCTATTTAGGCATTACGCTTCAATTCAGAATAACTCACTACAAAAAGTAATTTGGGGTGAGCGAGTATTTAGAACAGAAACTGCGGCCCTCGCCCTTGCCTCAGCGTGTTTAGCGATATTTGACTGGAACTAGGAAATAGCAGGCTAAGTAACTAATCACTTAGCCGCTGACTCTTAGACTCGTTTCAATCCCAGTTAATCTTTACTGATCTCACCATAACGCGCAGGCGCTTTGCCTGGCTCAGGCGCCTCATGAGGACCTACATGCTCCACATAAAAAATGAAGCGAAGGCCTTTGCTATTAGCAAATTTGGTTGCATCAGATAGGATGACATTGAGCTGCTCAGAAAAGCCTCTCAAAGCCTCATCAGCAGAGTGCAATTGATTTATCCAAAGCACCATCCCTTTTCTCTGATCTGAGTTAGTCTCATTAAGACAATCAAGCAAAGCCTCAACATCAGAACCAAAAAAAGAAGGATAGTCTACCGCCTTGGCGATAGCACGCAATACCGCTGAGGTATTGCGTGCTTTATCACAATCTACCTTAAAAAAGGCAATGCCATTTGATATCGCTAATTGATTAACGGCATCAAGTGTCGCCAAAACTCCCGGAATTTCGCCGCCAACATCAAAGACCTGCTCTAAGCTTGTCGCCTTTTGTTTGACCATTTTATCTCCTCAAACATACAAATACGAGATAGTTAAATTTAAAAAACGACCTAGCAGCGAAACGCCAAGTGATTAACGCGTATTGGCGTCAACCACGGCTAAGACCGTCATGTTAATAATTCTTCTGACTGTAGCACTAGACGTCAAAATGTGCACCGGTTTTTTACATCCTAAAAGAAAAGGACCAATTGCAACATTGCTACCCACAGAAGATTTCAATAAATTATATGCAATATTACCACTTTGCATATCAGGGCAAATCACTAGATTTGCACTACCACTTAACGGAGAATCAGGCATGCGCTCCATGCGTAAACGCTCGTCAAGCGCCATATCCCCATGCATTTCACCATCAATTTCAAGCTCAGGATCGCGCTCACGAATAATCTCTAACGCTTCGCGCATTTTAGAACCAGAAATAGGATGATCTGTACCGAAGTCCGAAGAAGATAACAAAGCTACTTTAGGCTTTATCTTCATATGCTTCAGCTCTTCAGCCGCCATTAACGTGATCTCGGCAATGGCTTCCGCACTAGGATTGGGATTGACATGCGTATCAGCGATGGCAATCATACGCTCCGGTAGTATCAGTAAGTTTAAGCCAGCATAAGTAGTAACGCCCTCATCTTTACCCAAGACCTGATCGATCCACTCTAAGTGACCTGCGTAGTTACCTGAGGTACCGCAAATCATACCGTCAGCTTCGCCAAAGTGCATAAGCATAGCACCAATTAAAGTCATGCGTCGACGTATTTCTACACGCGCCATGTCTTTACTGACACCTAAGCGTTTGCGCATTTCCCAATAAGCCTGCCAATAATGCTTATAACGCTCATCCATCTCAGGGTTGACGACGGTAACATCACGTTCTAAATCAATACGTAAGCCATAACGTTTGATGCGTTCTGCCAACACATCAGGACGACCAACTAAAATCGGCGCACAAATCTTCTCATCTATCAATACCTGTACTGCACGTAAAACGCGCTCATCTTCACCCTCGGTAAAGACAATACGAGACTTTTTGCCTTCTTCAATGTTGAACTCTCTAGCCATTGCGAACAATGGGCGCATAAAGGCACCAGAGTGATAGACAAACTCCTTGAGAACACCAATATACTCTTCAAAATCTACGATTGGACGTGTAGCAACACCGTCGTCCATTGCAGCTTTAGCAACCGCTGGTGCAATGCGTGTAATTAGACGAGGATCAAGTGGTTTAGGAATCAAGTAATCTGGACCAAAAGAAATCTCATTACCCTCATAAGCAGCAGCAACACGCTCGTTTTGCTCCTCTTTGGCTAAATCACAAATAGCACGTACACAAGCAATTTCCATATTACGTGTAATACCAATTGCGCCAACATCTAACGCACCACGGAAAATATATGGGAAACAAAGCACGTTATTAACCTGGTTTGGGTAGTCAGAACGACCAGTTGCTAATACGGCATCAGGACGTACTTCTTTAGCCAATTCAGGCAGAATTTCAGGCTCAGGGTTAGCAAGCGCTAAAATCAATGGATTGTCCGCCATTTTTTTAACCATTTCTTGCTTAAGTACTCCACCCGCCGACAAGCCCAAGAACACATCTGCTTGTTCAATAATCTGATCTAAGGTTCTAAGTGACGTTTCCTGCGCATAACGAACCTTCTTCTCATCCATGAGCAAGGTACGGCCCTTATAAACCACCCCTTCAATATCGCTAACCCAAATATTTTCTACAGGCAGGCCTAAATCGACTAACAGGTCCAAACATGCCAAAGCAGCTGCACCCGCACCTGAAACAACTAACTTCACATCCTCAATATTTTTATCAACAACCTTTAGACCATTGATAAAAGCGGCTGAAACGCAAATTGCTGTACCATGCTGATCGTCATGAAAAACTGGAATACGCATACGCTCGCGTAATTTCTTCTCAACAATAAAACACTCAGGCGCCTTAATATCTTCTAAGTTTATACCGCCAAAAGTCGGCTCCAGACCCGCAATAATCTCAACTAATTTCTCAGGATCCTTTTCGTTGATTTCAATATCAAAACAGTCAATACCGGCAAAACTCTTAAACAGTACGGCCTTACCCTCCATGACAGGCTTTGAAGCCAAAGCACCGATATCACCCAACCCAAGTACTGCAGTGCCGTTGGTGATAACACCTACTAAATTGGAACGAGCAGTATACAAGCTGGCGTTAGCTGAATCCTTGACAATCTCATCGCATGCCGCAGCAACCCCCGGTGAATAGGCTAGCGCCAAATCTCGTTGGTTGGCCAGTTTTTTAGTTGGCTCTACTGAAATCTTTCCCGGTTTACCCTGGCGGTGATAACGCAATGCCGCTTCGCGTAAATTCTCGTCCATTAACTTTCCTTTAAATACCCTTTGGATTGGTAAGTGATAACTTTACAAAAAATACTGCTAATCGCCTACTTACAAAGATTGCAAGTACTCCCCAGCGATCGAATTAATTTATTCTAATACTAACTGATTCTGCGCTTGATTACAGCTAAAATGGCCTAAACAACTCGTCTAAATATGGATAAAGACCTGACGGGTCAAAAAAACTCTTAATTTGACTATCTTCATCGCCCCCACAAGCACCTTTACCATAGGCCTCAGTCAATTTCTCCGGCGCCAGCAAATATCGCTCGGTCTTAGGTATTTTTCTGATTACTAGGGCCTGTACCCAGAGCAAACTCCCTCGATGCCCTTGAAATACTCTAGCAATATTCGAGTCAACAATCTTTCTTTGCAACGCATCAAAACGATAAGCATAAATCCAAGCATCGGAAGCTAGCGTTTTTTGTGGCAATGGTTTTTGCAACATCTCGAACATTTTAGGAATGGACTTATTTAATACTGGAACAGCGAGTGGTGAGGTATCGTGCACACCAAAACCACCAACAACAGCCGCATCTCCATTAGCAAAAAGCACCTGTATACGCTCCACCCCTGACAAAAAGCTAAGTCCGGGACGAACATCATGATACTGAGGGTCAGCAAACCATTGAGCCAAACTCAACTGTGAAGGTACCCCAATAAACTGTTCATACCCCTGAGCCGCTAACGTCCCTACTAAGGCTCCAGCTTGAGCCAAACACGCCTCATCACTATAAAAATCTACCGTCCCTAGCTCAGGCGAATGCCTTAACCATAAGCCTGGACGCCCGATCAGATGACCTAAAGACAACGTACCATCCAGTACCAGAGCGATATCATATTCTTCGGCTAGCGCTCTGGCATGCTCAAACTCGACCTCACGCTTTAACTGCAAGCGCGCCTGAGGAAAACCATCCTCACTATCGGCTAAATTTTCCCATTGACCATGAGCAAAACGACGCAGCCTTGTGCAGAATTTTATCCAAGGCTCATTTGAAGCATGTTTGTTAATATTAAAAAAGGAACGTCGATCCATCTACTGTCTATATAAATCAAATCATTAAAGCGTACTGACTAGAGCCAAGTACAAAGACTAAGAAGTATAATGCTTTTTTGCTTTTTATTTAATAATGTCGTACTGTTATTAATTCAAGTATATCTTTATTTACCATCAGGCATATTAATATGTTGAAACCAGCCAATCGTGTTGCGGAATCCGTCACTTTTCATGCAGTTGAGTTTGCTAAAAAAGCTCAGTTATTACGTGAATCCGGACGCGATATCGTTAGTTTAAGTATTGGGGAGCCAGATTTTACTGCCCCTCCTCTGGTCTGTGAGACGCTAGCCAAAGCCTCACAAAGCGGGCTTAGCGGCTATAGTGCCACGTTGGGTCTTGAGCCTTTACGCTTATGCATTGCCGATTATTATAATAAGCAATTCAGCGCCAACATTAATCACAACCAGGTAATTATAACCACAGGAGCTTCCGGAGCCTTACTACTAACGGCTCAGGCACTACTCAATCCTGGCGACGAGGTATTGATGCCTGATCCTTATTATCCGGCAAACTTTAACTTTATCTTATCTGCCGGTGCACGCACTAAGCTAATCCCATGTACGCCTGAGGAGCGCTTTCAGTTATCAGCAGACAAAATCAAAGCCAACTGGGGGCCTAATACCCGCGCTGTTCTCATTGCTTCTCCAAGCAATCCAACTGGCACCAGTCTCACAGAAGATGAGTTGAAAAAAATTTGTGCTGTCGTAAAGTCACTCGGCGGCATTGTTATTTTAGATGAGATCTATTTAGGTTTAAGCTACGACCGTGAGGTCAAATCAGGCCTAGCTTTTGATCCGGACATTGTCGTTATCAATAGCTTTTCCAAATACTTTAATATGACCGGTTGGCGTTTAGGTTGGATTATCGCTCCAGAGCCCTTAGTGCCTGCTTTCGAAAAAATATCCAGTAGTCTCACTATTTGCGCACCCACATTAGCCCAACATGCAGCAATCTCTTGCTTTGCCCCAGAGTCTATTGCACTTTATAACAAAAGACGAGCCGCCTTCAAAGAACGTCGTGACTACTTACTTCCTGAGCTTGAGCGCTTAGGATTACACGTACCTGTCAAACCTGATGGCGCCTTCTATATCTATTGCGATATTAGTAAATACAGCGATGATAGTGTAGACTTTGCCAATCAACTATTGGAAAAAGCAGGTGTAGCCACAGTACCAGGTTTAGACTTTGGTCCAACCTATGCTAAGAAAATGCTACGCTTATCATATGCAACCAGTATTGAGCAATTAAAAGTAGCGATCCAACGACTAGAGGACTTTTTAAGTGAAATATAAAGATCTCCGAGACTTCCTCAAACAAATTGAGCAACGCGGCCAATTAAAAACTATTGATTTACCGATTTCCACTAATTTGGAAATGACTGAAATCAGCGATCGCGTCTTGCGTGCAGAGGGCCCCGTGCTCTTATTTAATCATGCTGAGCATGCCGGACAAAAGGCATCAATGCCGGTACTCACCAACCTATTCGGCACGCCCCAGCGCGTCGCTTGGGGAATGGGTGCCGACAGCACCTCAGCACTTAGAGAGATTGGTGAACTCTTAGCCGAGTTGCGTGAACCACAAGCACCACGTGGTCTTAAGGATGCTTTTTCAAAAGTCTCGATGCTCAAATCCGCTCTCTGGGATATGGCTCCTAAAAAGCAGCGCTCTGCACCCTGCCAAGAGGTCATCCTAGAGGGTGATCAGGTCGATTTAAACCAGATCCCTATTCAAACATGCTGGCCGGACGATGCAGCACCACTGATCACATGGGGACTGGTGGTCACTAAAGGGCCTAATGCCAGACGTCAAAACCTCGGTATCTATAGACAGCAGCAATTAGGTCGCAATAAATTAATTATGCGTTGGCTCTCACATCGCGGCGGTGCGCTGGACTTTCGAGACCATGCCCTTGCCAACCCCGGCAAACCATTTCCTATCAGTGTAGCCTTGGGCGCTGACCCTGCCACTATTTTAGGCGCTGTCACCCCCGTACCCGACAGCTTATCTGAGTACCAATTTGCTGGCCTATTACGAGGTTCACGAACCCAATTGGTTAAGTCCATTGGTAATGATTTGGACGTTCCCGCCAGTGCAGAGATTATTTTAGAGGGTCACATCCTTCCGCGTAACCACCCCAATGCTGTTACACCGGAATGGTCCGAGGATATGCCAGCAATGCCAAGCAGCGGTTTCTTATCAGAATACGAGGTCGCTTTAGAAGGGCCTTATGGTGACCATACCGGTTATTACAACGAGCAAGACTGGTTCCCAGTCTTTACGGTTGATCGTATTACCATGCGTAAAGAGCCTATTTACCACAGTACTTATACTGGCAAACCACCTGATGAACCTGCGGTTTTAGGTGTTGCGCTTAATGAGGTTTTTGTACCTTTATTGCGTAAGCAACTACCTGAAATTGTCGACTTCTATTTACCACCTGAAGGTTGTAGCTATCGTATGGCCGTGGTCTCTATCCGCAAGCAATACGCAGGTCACGCCAAACGAGTAATGTTCGGCGTATGGAGTATTCTACGTCAATTTATGTATACCAAATTTATTGTGGTAGTCGATGAGGACGTTGATACTCGCGACTGGAAAGAGGTTATTTGGGCGATGACCACACGAATGGATCCTGCTCGCGATACACTTTTGGTGGAAAATACCCCTATTGATTATCTGGACTTTGCCTCTCCTGTATCAGGGCTTGGGGGTAAAATGGGTATGGATGCTACTAACAAGTGGCCTGGTGAAACCAATAGAGAATGGGGTATCCCCATCAGCATGGACCAAGATGTAAAAGATCGGGTCGATGAACTTTGGCAAAAGCTCGGTTTTTAGACTATTTTCATTAAAAACAAAAGCTTATAGCACATTGAAAGACAGTATAAATTAAAATATTGCGTTTAACACCTAAAAATCATCTTAGGGACTAAGCGCTACTATGCCTTATCCTAAGACACTCATAACAAAACACATAGCTTGTCACCTAAAAACGACAATTTTAAGCACATGAAATCACCTGAATTATTATTACCAGCCGGCGGTTTAGAGCGCATGCGCACCGCCTACGACTTTGGCGCCGATGCCGTTTATGCCGGTAGCCCACGTTATTCTTTACGCGTGCGAAACAATGAATTTTCTAAGCTAAGCGTGTTAGAGCAAGCAATTACAGAAGCTCATCAGCGTGGCAAAAAGTTTTACTTGACGGTTAATACACTACCGCATAATAGTAAATTAAAAACCTTTATCAGCGATATGGAACCGCTTATTGCGATGAAGCCTGACGCCCTAATCATGGCCGATCCTGGTCTGATTATGACGGTCCGTGAGCGTTGGCCTGATATGCCTGTTCACCTATCAGTACAAGCCAACACCACCAACTACTGGGGTGTCCGCTTCTGGCAAAGTATCGGTATTGAACGCATTATATTATCGCGCGAATTGTCTATTAAAGAAATTGCTGAGATTCGTCAGGAAGTACCTGATATGGAGCTTGAGGTCTTTGTACACGGCGCACTCTGTATTGCTTACTCTGGTCGTTGCTTATTATCCGGCTATTTTAATCACCGCGACCCCAACCAAGGTACTTGCACTAATGCCTGTCGTTGGAACTACACCATGTATGATTCGGAAAATGATCATACCGGTGCCCCTGCCCCTTCTGCGCTTGAAGGCTTTGATTTTGAAAAGGCTAAAAACGACGCAGATAGCCATTTTGAAGGGATTAATGGTCAAAAACGTCATCCATTAGCGGACAATGTCTACTTCATCGAAGAAACTAATCGTTCTGGCTCCTACATGCCGATTATGGAAGATGAGCATGGTACGTACATTATGAACTCTAAGGATTTACGTGCCATCGAGACTGTCGCTAAGCTCGCTGAAATTGGCGTAGACTCCCTTAAGATCGAAGGTCGTACTAAGTCTGTTTACTACGTTGCCAGAACCGCACAGGCATATAGAAAAGCGATTGACGATGCTATCGCTGGCAAACCGTTTGACTATAGCTTATTAGCAGAACTCGAAGGTCTTGCTAACCGCGGTTATACCAGTGGTTTCTTAGAACGCCATCAGACCCAAGACTATCAAAACTACTTAGACGGCCACTCTCGCTCTAAACGTAGTCAATACGTCGGTCAGGTTATGGAGATTGATGACAAAGGCTGGGCGATGGTTGATGTTAAAAATCACTTCCGCGTTGGTGATGAGATTGAAATCATCCACCCAAGCGGTAATCAAACTGTACGCTTAGAACAAATGCTACGCAATGGTCTACCTACTGATGTTGCAGCCGGTAGCGGTATCTTTGTACAAATCCCAGGCATGGCAGGCAAAGAAAATGCACTGATCGCTCGCATTCTCCCAGATGAGCCCAAACGTGAGGCACAGGTTGAAATCATTAGTTAAACCACGCTAAATCTCCACAAAAAAATAGCTGCTAATTAGCAGCTATTTTTACTTCTATGTCTTACAACCTGTTGCGGTATATTCGACGGCGTGTAACCTTCTTTCTAGGCGCCACTTGCTCCACTGACGATGATATCGGTCTTTCATAATCATCAATATATCTGATAGGCTTTGACTGCGCGCGCACTTTAGTCGCCTTAAAGGAGCGATTAGCATAGTTAGAGTCTTTACGCTTTGAGCTTGTGCGATTTGCCACAAACCAAGAAGCAGCCCCTACCACCAATGGACGCAACAACGAAAAACGTGAACTACTACTTTTCTTGACTCCACCCGCTAACAGTTGAGAAACAAGCCAAATTACTCTCGGATGACGCTCAATATAACCAAATAAACTATGCGAAAAATTGGTATTTTGAAACTTAAGGACAGCGCTAGTGAGTAAATTATCTCGAATGGTTGACGGCTTCACATCATTTGCAATACGCTGCGCCTGTAAACAAATTAACTCGCGCTCGACCTGAATTTTGGTCACTAACAATGCTTTGCGTTTAGCACGCTCAGCAGGAGAAGTAATCACCTTTTTAGACATCATCAACCCTCCCTTGGACCAGTATGCTGAGCAGCAGATGCTGATTGTTCACTGTCAGCAGAGGCAGAAAGCAATTCACCCTTAATCATATTCACATCATCTCTCAAGACCTGAACCGTACTACTAAAAGGCATCGCCTCTGCAAATAAACTCTTAATCCTAGAGAAGCAAATCAAAGCGAGCACGCCATAGAGTAATGCCATCCCACCAATCACGGCATAGCGATAAGGACTATCCCAGACTAATAATAAAACTAGAAAAGATAGCCCTAAAAGAAAGAACACAGCCAAAACTGCCGCTGCGACACTATAGACAACGGCACTGACTAGACGCTCACGTTCCTCAGCAAACTCAAGGCTTAACAACTCGCTACGATTGCTAAGCATCGCTGCGACTGTCTGTAATAAATCTTTTGAATGTTTACCTAGAGACATAATCACTAACTCTTTTAAAACACTAAAAAGGCGCCGAGTCAATCTAGAAACTGTCTAGACATACTAAGGCGCCTTTTTAGCTATCTACGGAAATCTTAAATTAAAGAAGATTAGCGACGGCCAATAATCACACCTAGCAATAAGGCTGCAACACTAGCAACACCAATAGTAGTCCATGGGTTACGATGGACATACTCATCAGCCTCATGAGCTAAATGCTGGCCACGCTCAACCATATCATCTCTAAACTCTAAGGCATGCTCATAAGCCTCATCGGCATAGTCATGACCTTGGTCATAAAAGCGGTGAGCAGCCTCTCTACCGCGTTGGTAACGCTCTTCAGCCCACTGCTTACCTTGATTGGCTAATTCCTTGCCTTGACCTAAGAGACTGTCCTTAGCGTCATCAAAATGACTATAAGCAGCCTCTAAAGTTTCACGAGCCTGCAGGCGTAACTCTTTTGCTGTTTCTTCATTAGACTTTTTAGCTTGAGCAAGAATCCTTTCAGCATCCTTAACCGCACCCTGTAAATTAGCCAATAGCTCTTCCTCTGTTTGCTTAACCGCCCCTTTAATATCTTCAACAGTTGCTTGTACATCATGCTTGGTCATGTTTACTCTCCTTAGAAGTTTGATTAATGACTATACCTATGTTTGTAACGCATAATTATTTGAGTTATCAAGTAATTAATGACTTTTTTACCCTTAGCAATATTTACTGACACACTTAAGACTCTAGACTAACCTACTCTTAATGTTAGTTTACACTAAAACAAATGTTGCTAATTAGTCTTTTTGACGGGTGCCGAAAATACGGTCACCCGCATCACCTAACCCCGGTAGGATATAGTTATTTGGATCCAAACCATCATCAACCGACGCAGTATAAATATGCACATCTGGGTGCTTAGACAATACAGCGTTAACCCCCACAGGGGCCGCGGTCAATACAAGCGCACGAATCTCTTTACAACCCGCTTGTTTCAACATATCAATCGTAGCCACCATCGAGCCGCCTGTCGCCAACATCGGGTCAATAATAATCGCTAGGCGCTGGTCTAAATCATCAACCAATTTTTTTAAATAAGTCGCCGCTTCAAATGTCTTTTCATCACGCGCAATACCCACAGCACTTACTTTGGCACTGGGGATCAAGGTCAACACACCGTCCAACATACCAATACCGGCACGCAAAATCGGCACCACAGTCACTTTTTTACCACTAATTTTTTGAACAGTAATAGGGCCATTCCAACCCTGAATCTCTGTATCTTCTAAGGCAAAATCCTTAGTCGCTTCATAAGTTAGTAAAGTACTAACCTCCCCAGCCAGCTCACGAAAGCTTTTTGTACTTAAATTAATATCACGCATCAAACCAAGCTTATGCTGAACTAGAGGATGCTTTACTTCGTAAATAGCCATAAATGTTCCAAAAAATAAAGGGAGTTAGGGAAAGGATTTTTAATTAACTGTAGTCTAGCAAAATTGGGGAGGGATTGGTTATAAAAGAAAAACTCTCCAACTAGAATGATTAAGAAATGCTTTATTTTTAAGTTTCCATCTTTATTAATTAGAATACGCTAAACTCAATGGTATAAATAATTATTGTTTTATCAATTCTTTATCTTTAGAAAATAGAGGGATTAATGGAGCAGTTAACAGATTTAAAAGCAATTTTACATTCAAAACGAGCAAATATTTATTATCTGCAATATTGTCGGGTGATGCAGAAAGACGGTCGCGTCCTCTATTTAACAGAAGAAGACAAAAAGAATTTATATTACAACATTCCGATAGCAAATACGACGTGCTTATTATTAGGCACAGGCACTTCAATCACTCAAGCTGCTATGCGTATGCTCGCACAAGCCAGTGTGTTAGTTGGTTTTTCCGGAGGAGGAGGCACTCCCCTACTCATGGCCTCTGAAATCGAATGGCTAACTCCTCAAAGTGAATACCGTCCTACCGAATATGTTCAGGGTTGGATGAGTTTTTGGTTCGATGAAGAAAAACGTTTGGCAGTTGCGAAAGAGTTTCAAATTGCACGTTTATTTTTTTTACAAAGAATATGGGCTAAAGATAGAGAATTAAAGCAAGAAGGCTTTGATGCTAACGAACCTATCATTACAAAGATAGTAGAAGAGTTCTCAATGAAGATCGCTACAGCAGATCGAGTTGGAAAACTACTGCAATTAGAAGCGGAAGTCACAAAAAAATTATATAAATTTGCAGCAGGAAGAACTGGCAATCAGGACTTTAGCAGAGATCGTGATGCGACAGACAAAGCTAATGAATTTCTTAATCATGGCAATTATTTAGCCTATGGTTTAGCCGCAACCACTCTCTGGGTTTTAGGCATTCCACATGGCTTTGCAGTAATGCATGGCAAAACTCGCCGTGGCGCTTTAGTCTTTGATATTGCCGATCTTGTTAAAGATTCAATTATCTTACCATGGGCATTTATTTGTGCTAAAGAAAAAGCTACTGAGCAAGAGTTCCGACAACAGTGCTTGCAAGCTTTTACTGATCATAAAGTCTTAGACTTCATGTTTAATGAAGTAAAACGAGCTGCTCTTAAGTACACATCACAAAAAGTTGATGGTGAAGACTTATGATGGTTGTGCTAGTTTCGCAGTGTGAGAAAAATGCCTTAGCTAAAACCCGCCGAGTTCTTGATGCTTTTGCAGACCGCATAGGTGACAATACTTGGCAAACTGTTATTACTGAAGAGGGCCTTCAAGCAGTAAAGAAATTATTGCGAAAAACCGCAAGTAAAAGTACAGCCGTTAGTTGTCACTGGATACGTTCCAGATCAAGAAGTGATCTATTGTGGATTGTGGGCAATAGAAGAAAATTTAATGAACAAGGGATTGTACCGGTTAATTATACGGAGATGGATGTTTTTATGGATGTTGTAACAGATAAACCTAAACAAGGCGTGTTATATGCCAATACTCACTTGCAGCTATTAAGCGAACACTTATTTGCAGTCGGGTATGTTGCAGAACAATTGCATCAGAAATTATTTCCCGAAAGGGAACAGATGTCAAAAGTAAGTTTTGTTTCTGGGTGTAAACATGATTTAGGAAAAACTGATCCTAAGTTTCAAGAGTGGCTTACTAATCCAAAAAAGAAAGCATTTGTTGCTGAAGATGGTCAGCATATTGACGATGCTAAGTTTAGTTTTGAAAAACACCCAAGGCACAATGAAATATCATTATTACTCTACCACCTGCTTGATAGCACAGAGCTCAAGGAGCTTAATCATAGCAATAAACGCTCTGTGAAACATGCGATTTACTGGCATCATGCCAAGCCATATCGCAAAGAAAATAGTGGTTTTGAATCTTATAAAGACATTTCTAAAAAGCTGTTAGTAAACCAGCAAGGTCTAGGTTTAAACGATATTATCAGACAAGCACAATCTCTCCTTAAACAAGTTATTGCTATTGATAAAAAATATAGAAACTCAAACAATAGTCTCCTAGAAAAAACATTTTTGATTGAAGCTGTAGACGAGTTAGAATCGAATATTCCTGATGCACCTCCTCTGCCAAGTTACAAAGAGTATGAGTTAGAGGAGTCAGTATCAAGCAATAGTGACAATGTCAGAGTTAATGCTTTGAATAATATTGTGCGTGCTTGTTTGATTACTGCTGATCGTAAAGTATCTGCTTTAAGTGCAGCAGAATTACATTCTGCTATTTTTGAGCGCAATTTAGACGATATTGTTACTGACTTGCTTGACGTTGAATCGACTCTATGTAGTTATATTGATACATGCCTTAGCGCTTTTTTTCCTAATAGTGAACGTAGCAAAAAACAAAGTGATATCGCTAGGCAACTAACTACTGCGGAAGATGTTGCTGTACTTGCTGGGGCAGCTGGTTGTGGTAAAACTAAAATAGCGTTGGAATGGGCAATGTTACAAGGTGCTAAACGCATCATTTGGGTATGCCCCCGTGTGCAAGTATGTCAAGGCCTATTTTATGAGCTAACCTCTGAACAATACCTGCCCAACAGCACCATTGAAATCAATACTGGTGAGTTTAAGTTTCATAACAAATGGGATAACCCTATTCCTGAAGATGAAAACTTTTCTGGCGATATCGTTATCACTACCATAGATCAAATTCTCGGCTCAGTAATAAGTCACACTAAAGCTAATACTCTTATTGATTTTTTAAACGTACATGTAGTGTTTGATGAATTTCATGAGTACGTGAATATGCCATCGTTTAATTTGTTATTTGCTGAGCTTATAGCGGCTAAAAAAATGCAGCAACAACAGGCAAATACCTTATTAGTATCGGCTACTCCGCATTATGTTTTTGTTGAGGACTTATTAAAAATTCATCCGGACGATATCAAAGTCATGCCATCGTTTAACAAAAGTCAGTATCAACTCGCTTTTAATGTTTTTGATGACACTAAACTAGATAATACTAATCCACTATTTATTCCGCAAAGTAACTGTACCTTTGTAATCAGTAATATGGCACTAACCGCACAAAACAGCTATATAGCTAATCAACATACCGAGAACGCTGTGCTGTTGCATTCAAAATTTATTAAAAGTGATAAACGCAAATGGTTTGAAGAGGTTTACGAGGCATTCAATCGTGATGGCACACGAAAATATGAGGTACTGCGTAGTGGACCTATTGTTCAAGCTTCACTTAACATTAGTTGCGATCATATGATTGCAGAAATCGCTAGTGCAGAAGATTGCTTACAGAGATTAGGACGCTTAGATCGTTTTGGCGAGAATAGCAATGTGAATGTTTATAACCTAGCGGTGCCAGAATCTATCGCTAACGCTAAAGGAAAAAGTCCAGCAGCAAATTTTTTAGGAAAAATGTATGTACTAAGTTCGGTAAGGGCGTGGTATCAATTTTTACAGAATGAACTTACTGACAGAACCTTTACCTTACCAGACATTTATCAACTTTATTTTAACTTTCATCATAGTGAGCGTGACCGAAGTTTCATAGAGAACGATCTTGTCGCAGCACTTAAAAATAGTGTGCAACAAATTAATGCAAAAGTGATCGACCCGATCATAGCGGCACCAAAGAAAAACAAAAATCAAAGTCGTAGCAAAATTAGTAAAACATCTTTACGCGGTGACAATCGATTTGTGCAATTAGCACTAATCGATTTAACCAATTCAATGCCGCAATTCTTAGAGAAGTACGCTTATTCTATACCCTTAGATGATGACAGCGATATTGATAATCTTACATATTCTACTAGTGCTATCTCTGGTTACGGTCAAAGTGATAAAGACTTACTATCCCATATGTTTAAAAAACACCATAATATTATGGGAGGGGTGAAGTCATTCAAAGATAGTATTTTGCTGAACGATGCGAGAAATCCGGAGTTTCCAATATATTTAAGTTACACAACTAATGACTTGATAGCGGTGGGTGGTGAGAATTCTCGGCATCCATACGCCATTTATTACGCAGTGTGCGACAAACAACCCATAGGCGCAATGTCTATCAATCAAATTAATCAAACCACAGAAGATGAGGAATAAACCATGGAAAAAGTAACAGGAATTAAAAGCGTAGACTTTAAAATTAAAGCATTAGGTCATGGCGTAGTGAATTGGAATGGTCCAACCACTTTAACTGGCGATAGTGGAAAAACAGTAGATAACCATACTTTGCCAAAACTAAGAGGCTACACAAACCTAACGGGAAAAATAAAAGAGGATACTGGTTATAAATATAAAAAAGAGACAACTGACATTGATTTAAAAAAAACGCCTCTATACATCAGTCAGAATTGTATTCGACATCATTTATTTAAAGAGCAAGCATTTGACCTGCATTTCGCAGGAGAAAAAAACTTAGAAAAAGTATTAGCTTCTATTACTGGCCTTATTCGTGGTTATGTTGTTCCTTCTAGCCAATGTAAAAGAACTAGCCCCTTATTAATAGAAGATTTTGTAGATCAATTAGGAAATGGCAACTTTGAGCAGTTTGGTCAAGCAGGTGAGAGAGATAGCTCATCATTCTTTTCTAAAACTACTTTTGGTGATACTGAATATTTATCTTACGGTTCAATCAGTATTGAACAATTGCAATTTATCTCATTAGATAAAAAGTTTGATCGTGCAAGCATGATTATTAAAGAGGGACAAGGTGAAGAAGTTGCAGAAAAAGTACAAAATTTTATTAAAGAACTTAATCCATCATTAAATCCAATCGTATAGAACGTCAACTACTTTGTCCGGTTTAGCGTCAATTAACTTGGCCGGTTGTTACTGCCCCTTGTCTTGGGTTTT